>NZ_DJIO01000045.1:9899-27725 GCF_002433655.1 Thalassolituus sp. UBA6592
CATGTGCCAGCGCCAATCGTCATTAGGATCAGCGGAAGCGATTGCACAGGTAATACCGCCCTGCGCAGATACAGTGTGCGAACGGGTTGGGAAAACCTTGGTAATACACGCTGTGTTGATGCCGGCTTCGGTCAGCTGCAGTGCCGCACGCATACCTGCACCACCACCACCAATCACGATTGCATCAAATGATTTGGTTCTGATTTTAGACATGACTTACACACTCCAGAGGATGTCGATACCCCAAACCAGGTATACAAACAGGAAACCTGCACATACCAGCTGGAAGCCAAAACGGACGGCTGCCTTTTTGAGGTAGTCAGTTGAGATGGTCCACATACCTACCCAGGCATGCGCACAGATGGCGATCAGCGCTACCAGGCTGAACACTTTCATCCAGGTCTGAGCGAAAAGACCCTGCCACTGGCTGTACTGCATATCCGGAGAAGCAATCACAAAACCCAACAGAAACAGAGTGTAAAGCGCGAGGATCACTGCGCTTAATCGCTGGATTACCCAGTCATACAGGCCACTACGGCCTAAATTGGTGACACTTGCTACCATACCCAAACTCCTGCCAATACGATTACGATCACACCCAGCACCAGAGTAATGATGGCTCCGGTACGACCGCCCTCTTTGGTTTCACCAATTCCCATATCCATCAACAGGTGTTTGATACCTGCCACAAAGTGGTAACCCAGAGCGGACAGAATGCCCCAGGTGATGAATTTAACCAGGCCGTTATCAAACGCCGCTTTCAGGTCTGCGAAAGACGCTTCTGATTCCAGAGACGCTGCCAGCGCAGTCAGCATGAAAGCTACAGCGAAGAACAGGATGAAACCGGAGATACGGTGAATGATGGAAGCTTTGGCGGGAAGTGGGAGCTCAATAGTAGTCAGATCTAAATTTGTAGGTCTATTGCTATTCACGGCTCTTACACTCTCTTTTGGGCTCAATACCTGAATTATTGCTTTTGGCTTTTCCAGGGATTAAGCGCAGGCTCAAGAAGATATCCTTTGCTTGTACAACTTTTGCACAAGTTTCAGGTCGCGACAAATTATAGTCTTCAGACCACTGATTTACAAACGCTTAAACACTCGTGTTCACTGGTTTGTAAATTCAATAGCCCTTAGTCTGCTTTACAGCGCCGGCACTATAACCGACCATTCGTAATCCGGCTGCTCGACTGCCGGATAATTGACAAACGAAGTTCAGAACATATAGTTGTCCCGTTTATTTTGAGGTCCCGCCTTATTTTTAAGGCTCAATATTTAGAAGCAGGAGGCCGTTCCATGGCTGACAAAAAAGCAACTCTTAAAGTTGATGGCGTTGAAGAATCTCTCGAATTGCCTGTGTATGAAGGCACCCTTGGTCCCGATGTAGTCGACGTCCGCAGCCTCACAGGCAAAGGCCTGTTCACCTACGATCCTGGCTTTATGGCCACGGCAGCAACAGAATCCAAGATTACCTATATTGACGGCGCCGCCGGCGTTCTTCTGCACCGCGGTTACCCAATCGACCAGCTGGCAGAAAAGTCCGATTACCTCGAAACCTGTTACTTACTGTTCTACGGCGAACTGCCAACAGCAAAACAGAAAGCTGCATTTGTAAGCACAATCAAAAATCACACCATGGTGCACGAGCAACTGAGCCATTTCTTTAATGGTTTCCGTCGCGACGCTCACCCAATGGCAATAATGTGTGGCGTTGTTGGTGCTCTGTCCGCGTTCTACCACGACTCGCTGGATATCCATAACGAAACACACCGCATGATTTCAGCGCATCGCCTGATCGCTAAAATGCCAACTTTGGCAGCTATGGTTTACAAATATTCCATTGGCCAGCCATTTATGTTCCCGCGCAATGACCTGGACTACGCCGAAAACTTCCTGCACATGATGTTTAACACCCCATGTGAAGAGAAGAAAGTAAGCCCGGTTCTGGCCAAAGCTATGGACCGCATCTTCCTGCTGCACGCTGACCACGAGCAGAACGCATCGACATCTACCGTGCGTCTGGCTGGTTCTACCGGTGCTAACCCATTCGCCTGTATCGCCTCTGGTATTGCAGCCCTGTGGGGACCTGCTCACGGTGGTGCTAACGAAGCAGTGCTGAACATGCTGGCAGAAATTGGTGATGAGTCGAACATCGACAAGTTCATCGCCAAAGCAAAAGACAAAGACGATCCGTTCCGTCTGATGGGCTTCGGTCACCGCGTTTATAAAAACTTCGACCCACGTGCGAAGGTTATGAAACAGACCTGTGACGAAGTTCTGGCAGAACTGGGCATGGAAGATGATCCAATGCTGAAGATCGCCATGAAGCTGGAAAAAATCGCTACCGAAGACGAGTACTTCGTGAAGCGTGGTCTGTATCCGAACGTTGACTTCTACTCAGGCATTATCCTGAAAGCGATCGGTATTCCGACTGAAATGTTCACTGTGATCTTCGCGACTGGCCGTACACCGGGCTGGATTTCTCACTGGAATGAAATGATTTCCAGCGATTACCGTATCGGTCGTCCACGTCAGCTGTACACAGGTCCACAAAAACGTGATTATCCAGCCTGATAATCCGTGTGATCTGAAAAAAGCCGCTTAACAGCGGCTTTTTTTATGCAACAGAACTATGCACAGGAATCGGTAATTATGAGTAATATTTTATTTATTGGCCTCGGAAATATGGGTTACCCAATGGCCGGACATCTGGCCAGCGCCGGCCACAATGTCACCGTTTTTAATCGCACAGCTTCCCGTGCTGAACAATGGACGTTGGAATATTCCGGCGGCTTTATCAGCGTATTAAATACGCCACTGCCGCACATTGAATATGTGATGTTATGCGTTGGCCGTGATGATGATGTCCGGGAGATACTCACCGGCTCCCATCAACTGTTGCAGCAATTATCTGCGGGCACTCTGGTGATTGATCACACCACGACTTCTGCCCTGCTCAGCGAGGAGATCAATCAGGCCTGCAAAGAACGCGGGTTACTGTTCTGTGATGCGCCTGTGTCCGGTGGTCAACAGGGTGCAATTAACGGCCAACTTAGCCTGATGACGGGGGCCGACAGCAACAGCCTGTTCGAAAATGTTAAATCTATCACCAGTCCATACACCAAAGCGATTCAGCATATGGGCCCCTGCGGCGCCGGTCAGAAAACGAAAATGGTGAACCAGATCTGTGTCGCCGGTCTTGTTCAGGCGCTGTCAGAAGGTATGTTTTTCGCGCAACAGTCCGGACTGGACCTGAACCAGGTGATTGCTGCTATATCACAGGGTGCTGCCGGCAGCTGGCAGATGGTCAACCGCCATCAGACCATGATTGATGGTGAGTATGAGCACGGTTTTGCGGTGAACTGGATGCACAAAGACCTGCAGATCTGTCTTACGGAAGCAGCACAGATGGGCATTGAGCTGCCAATAACCCAGCAGGTAGACAGTTTTTACCAGCAGCTGCAACAAATGGGGGCTGGTCACTACGATACGTCGTCCCTGCTCTATCGTCTTCAGCAACAGAACAATGCCGGCACTGCGGGTGAATAATTCACCTGCGGGCTAACACCTGCACAAATATCTTCTATGCTTAACTGAGTTAATCAGGCAGGAAGACTATGAATCAGCAGCGCCATACACTTGGGGCCCAGAAGCTCCCCGGAGACGATGTTAACTGGAGTCAGGTCAGTGAGACACTGAGCATGCTGGCTCTGGCTGTCGCCCAGATCGACACCTCCCTGCAGGAAGGCAGTCAGTCTGTGAACCAGCTGACCAGCAACTTCACCGCCATGGCGGATAATGCCCAGAAATTGCTGACCATTGCTTCAGAATCCGGCGACAGCATCCCGGTTGAGATTGGCACCATTGCCCGTGAATTGCAGAACGAGATTCACCACGCGATTATTGCTTTCCAGTTTTATGACCGTCTGACACAGCGCCTCGATCACGTGGGTGAAAGTCTGGAGAAAATGGGCCACCTGATTGGCGACCCATCGCGACGTTATCTGCCCCGTCCCTGGGATGGACTGCAGAAGGAAATCAAAAGCAACTACACCATGGAGGCAGAACGCATCATGTTCGAGCACATCATGGCCGGCCATTCCGTCGCCGAGGCGCTGGAAATTTATCATCACCACTTCACTCAGCAGGATGATGATGGTTTCGGTACCGACGACGATATCGAGTTATTCTGAACGCAGCAGCTCACCGACGGTGAGCTTACGCACTCCCCTGGCAACAGCGTTCTGCCCAAAAATAATTTCAGAATCAATAAAGCAGTGTTCTTTTAGTGCAGCCATAACATCGGCTTCCCGCTGCTGACTGACAATATCCCGCGTTGGAATCACACAGCGTTCACACGGCTTGGTAATAACAAGTTCGCCGCCCGAATCATTAGTCATCGTTTGCCAGCTCAGTTCACTGAACGCTGCACTTCCGCAAGTCACCACATTCGGACGGAAGCGCAGCATATCCAGCTCACGGCCCACTGTCTGACTTAGAACAGCCAGACTCTCTTCACAGGTAATCAGCAGAGGATAACCATCAGCAAACCCAACCAGCTCACCTTCTGCAGCGTATTTAAGATTCACCTGCCGCTGTGTTTCAGGGCTGACCCGAACCAGACGACAGGGCCGTCCAAGACACCCCTCAAACCAGGCAGCGGCTTCATCACCACAATCCTGCGCCTGCATTTCATCGTTCCAGACACGTACAGAAAGCGTCTCAGCATCGCTTTCTTCGCCATCAGCACGCGTCAGAGAAACCGACAAAGGTTCCATATCAGCAGCGCTCACCAGCAATGAATCATGACTGTAAGCCGGATAAATATGTGCCATTTTCGGCAAGGTGCGTTGCGAAAGAAATTTACCCGCAGGATCCACCAGCATAAAACGACGGTCCCCCACCGGGCCTGCCTCATCAAATGTCAGCTCATCCACCGCCACTGCAGCACAGGATTTAATCGGATAAATATATAAACGGGTAATTTTCATGCACATCGCCTCTGTCATTTACGACCTAAGATAGCGACTGACGATAAAAAAGGCATTAAAAAACCGCCGGTTGGCGGTTAATTAATGTGGTCGGCGTTCAGGATGATTCCGGCATTCCCAGTTTTTTACGCATCAGCCGCTGAACTTCTTTGGCCATTTCTTTTGGCGCAAACTTCGAAAGGAAACCATCGCAGCCTACTTTCTGCACCATGGCTTTATTGAAGTTACCGGACAGCGACGTATGCAGAATGATCATAGTATCCTTCAGCTCAGGATCACGGCGGATTTCTGTGGTCAGCATATAACCATCCATTTCCGGCATTTCCGCATCGGTAATAATCATCATCAGATTATTTTTGATATCGCGCCCTTCTTCTTTCCAGTGCATCAGCTGCTGGTACGCCTCAAGACCATTGTGAGCTTCAATAATATTCAGCCCCATAGGTCCCAACACAGAACGCATTTGCTCAATGGCAACATGAGAGTCATCGACGATCAGAATGTCTTTGCCCTTAATCGCTTCACGCAGCTCGTTGTCGTACGCATCGTCAGACAAATTGCTGTGATACGGCGCGATTTCCGCCAGTACTTTTTCCACATCAATGATTTCAACGATGCGGTCGTCAATACGGGTGATGGCCGTCAGGTAATGCTGACGCCCGGAACCACCTGGTGGCGGAAGAATCTCGTTCCAGTTCATATTCACAATACGGTCAACACCACCCACCAGAAACGCCTGAACGGTCATGTTGTACTCGGTGACGATAATCGTGGCGTCTTCTTCGTTGAGTTTCAGTGGTCCCATCTGGATCGCATGCCGCAGATCCACCACAGGCACGGTTTGCCCGCGCAGATGCGTAACGCCGCGCACGACCGGATGGCGGTCAGGAATACGCGTCAGACGGGGCATCTGCATAACCTCCTGCACTTTGAACACGTTGATGGCGAAATGTTGAGAACCGCCAAGATGGAACAGTAACAACTCCAGACGGTTCTGCCCGACCAGTTTGGTACGGGCATCAACACTACTCAGAACCCCGCTCATATATCACTCCGGCAATAGGACTTTCCTGAAGTGTAGCCAAGCGTTGTGAAAACGCATGGAATTAGCGTCTACACTGAGGAAAGACCGCCGGAGAAACCTATGAACACTCAGGAAATTCTGCTTGCCCGACAGCCTATTCTGAACAGCCAGATGGAAATTGCCGGCTACGAGCTTCTGTGTCGCCCGATCCCTCAGGATTCCCGCGACTGGCAGATCAGTCACGGCGACCGCGCCACCAGCGAAGTACTGATCAGTGCCTTTAATGATATCGGTATCGAAGACGTGACCGAGGGCAAGCCAGCCTATGTTAATTTCACCACCCACTGGCTGCAGAACCCGCCGATTATGCCCTGTGTAAATATGGTGGCGGAGATTCTCGAACATATTGAGCCAACGCCGGAAAACCTGCAGGCCATCAAAGCACTGAAAGACCACGGCTATCAGGTCGCTATCGACGACTACACCGGTGATCCGGCACTGGTTCCCATGTTCCCGTTCACCGATATCATCAAAATCGACATCCGTGCACTCAGCGACCTGAGCCAGCTGGCAGAAATCATTCAGCGCTACGCCAGTTATGACCTGATCTGGCTGGCCGAGAAAGTGGGAACTCAGGAGGAATTCGACATCTGCAAAGCGGCCGGCTGCACCCTCTTTCAGGGCTATTTCTTCAGCCGACCGGCCAATGTTTACGGCAAACGTCTGCCGGACAATGCCGTATCCGTAATCAGCCTGATCCGCGCATTGAATGTGCCTGATGCCAAAATCAAGGATATCTCAGCCATCATTCAGTCCGACCCGCAGCTGAGTTACAAACTGCTGAAAATCATCAACTCTGCATCCGTGGGCTTCGGCCGTGAAGTCAGTTCTATCTCTCAGGGCATTGTGCTGGCCGGGCTGAACCGTCTGAAGGCCTGGGCCAACCTGATCGCCCTTGGCAAGCTGCAGAACAAACCCGAGGCCCTGCGCGAACAGGCAGTGGTAAGGGCGCATCTGGCAAGATCATTAGCTCAGAACATTAACGCTCTGGACGAAGACACAGCCTTTACGCTGGGGCTGTTCTCCCTGCTGGACGCCTTCCTCGACAGCCCGATCCAGGACATCTGCAAACAGCTGAATCTGTCGGAGGATTTGCGTAACGCCCTGATTCGGATGGAAGGCGATTATGGCTTTATTCTGAAAACGGTGATCTGCATGGAACAGGCCGATTGGGATGCCATCAACTGGCAGCGCCTGGAGACAATCGGGGTAACGCCTGCCAATACCGAAATTCTGTACCTCGAATCTCTGCACATCGCCCGCCAGATTCTGGCCAGCGAGCGCAGCTGAGGTCCGAAGCAGAAAACGATATACCAGCGGAATACCCGCCAGCCAGTCTCACTTAAAAGCGACCGGCTAAGAGGCAGACCGGCGAAGAGCCAGACTGCTAAGACACAGCCTGTGCAAGCTCAGGCAGGCTGTAATACCTGTGCCAGATATCCAGATAACGGGCCTTTTCCTGCTGCCAGCGGGATTCTGACCAACCCAGCTCCTGACAACAGACAGCAGAAATTGCCTCGCTGCTTTGTTCATCAGCCAGCCCACCGTCAGCCAGCAACAGACCCAGACGAGTGCGCCGCAGCAACAGATCATCCAGATGCATCACAGCCTCATTACGTGCCACCCAGCGCAACTCCGACCACATCGTCAGGGTGCCATTAATCAGGCTGTTGCCTGCTTCGATGCCGGCCACATCCTTCATAGCCGCGCCATAGAAACCGTAAAGCCGTTTTAACTGCTCATCAGACAGCCCGTAATCACCGGAGGTTGGCAACGGACTGGGGTTGAATACGGTTTCGTCAAAGGTCTGTTGCGGATAGTGATTGAGATATTTACTGGCATGCTGCAGCACATCCAGCGCAATCAGGCGGAAGGTGGTGAGCTTGCCACCACTGACACTGATCAGCCCGTTATCTTCCCAGATACTGTGATCACGCTTTTCTTTGGACGGATTTTTCGCGCCTGACGACACCAGCGGCCGCACCCCGGCCCAGCTCGAAATAACATCGTCACGCACGACATTTGCACCAGGAAACTGGTATTGAGTGACCTTCAGCAGATACGCCAGCTCCTCAGCAGTAATGCCGACTTCGGTGTTATTGATGCCGCCGTTATCCAGATCTGTGGTGCCGATCACTGTGCGGCTTTCCCAGGGATAAATAAAAATGGGGCGCTGATCATCCGGGTGCAGCACGGTAAACGAATGCTTCACCGGTAAACGTTCCCGCGGAATCACAATATGACTGCCACGGGCCGGACGGATTTTGTGCTCCGCCCCTAACTGCCCCCGCAGTTCATCGGCCCAGGCACCGGTGGCGTTAATCACCACACCCGCCTGCAGAGTAAAAGCATCACCACTGAGGCCATCACACAGATTCACACCAGTAACGCGCCCCGTTTCATGCTCCTGAATCAGCCCCTGAACCCCCATGTAGTTCAGGCACAGAGCACCATCGGCCATGGCTTCGTGCAGGACCCGCAACACCAGACGGGAATCATCGGTTACTGCATCAGAAAAACAGGTGCCACCCATAAGGCTGTCTGTCTTTATTCCCGGCGCAGCCTTGATTAACTCATCGCGGTAGACAAATTTACGGTAGCGCTTGCCGGCAAAGGTGTCATAGACAAACAACAGCAGATTGAACAGCAACGGGCCGGGAAACTGCCCGCGATAATGAGCCATCATATAATCCATACGATCAACCAGCCCCGGAGCTTCGCGCATCAGACGTTCGCGCTCATGCACGGAATGCAGCGTGGTTTTGATATCGCCGGAAGCCATATAGCGCAGACCACCGTGAACCATCTTTGACGACCGGCTGGAAGTACCCCAGGCAAAATCCTGACGCTCGACCAGCACAGTTTTCAGTCCGCGCCGGGCCGCTTCCCGGGCAATACCGGCGCCGGTAATACCTCCGCCAATCACCACCACATCCGCCGTCAGCTCCCCTTTGCGCAGTGCGTCGGTAATTTTCCCTCTGCCCTCTGGCAGCCATTGGCCAACAGCCAGCTCACTGCATGCCTGCCCACAAACATCCTGATGAGAAACGTCCTGGAGAGAAACGTCCTGATGAGAAACCGCCATGATCTTCCTTTTTAAAACCTGTCAGGCCACACGCCTGCTCTTTCAAGTTTAGCTGGTCCGAACGCTCAGCTACGGCCAATGCTGCACTTCACCGGATACTGCACCTTATATAACAACACGCTATCACACTCAGTCACTGCTGCCGCTGGCCGGACTGTAAAACTTTGCATAACCGCTGTGAGGACTGAACAAAGCCGCCGTTCCATCGATTTGTAAATTTTCGCCAAAAGTTATTGAACACTGTTCACAACCAACTTATATTGAACACCGTTCAAAAAGGAAACCACATGCCCAGACGTCAGGATCACACAGCTCAGGAACTCACAGAGATGGCTATTCAGGCCGTTGCGGCACACCTGCAGTCAGCACCGGCCAGCCAGCTCAGCCTGCGTAAAGTAGCCCGTGATATCGGTTATTCCCCGGGTACACTGATCAACCTGTTCGGCAGTTATGATCTGTTGTTGCTGGCATTTAATGCACGCACGCTGGATGCCATTCAACACCAGCTGCTGAGCGCTATTCAGCAGTCGGCGAAAAACAGCAGCAACTCCGTTATCGATCAGCTGGCCGCAGCAGCCGGGTGTTATTGCGACTACGCCCGTTCACATCAGCACGCCTGGCGGCTGCTGTTTGAGCACCGTCTGGCCGATGACCAACCCCTGCCCGACTGGCAGGCTCAGCGCATCGCTACCCTGTTTACCCTGATTGAAGACAGCCTGCGCCGGCTTAACCCAGAGGCTTCATCCACGGCATGCCAGACTGCCGCCCGGGTGATCTGGTCCGGCGTACACGGCATCGCTACCCTGATGCTGGACAACAAACTCTTTATGGCCAGCGCCGACCATAACCCGGACAGCGCCGCCACCCATTCTGAACAGCTCATCCGTTCCCTGCTGCAGCACTATCTGACAGACTGGTGTCAGCACCATCAGACAGATGGGGGCGAGCCCCTGTGAGCGGCGGACAGATCATCGTCACCGGTATTAAATCAACGGCGGTTTCCGCCGCCGTTGCCGTATGTTTACCCGTTTGCCGAACCAGCGGCGAAACCATGAGAAGGAGACTCAACCCATGAGTGAACACAGTCAGTTTGGCCTGCTAAGGCAGCGCCGTTTTCTGCCGTATTTTATTACTCAGGCATTGGGCGCGTTTAACGATAATCTCTACAAAAACGCCCTGCTGCTGTTTATTGCATTCAGCGGCATTGTTGCCGAACAGGATTCTGCCCTGTACACCAACCTGGCAGCGGGCTTATTTATTCTGCCGTTTTTTCTGTTCTCGCCAATTTCCGGGCAAATTGCAGACAAAATGGAAAAGTCACGACTGATCAGAGCGGTCAAACTGCTGGAAGTCGTGATCATGCTGATTGCCGCCGTGGGTATTGTCACCGGGCATGTTCTGCTGATGATGGTACTGCTGTTTTTAATGGGGCTGCAGTCATCCTTATTCGGCCCGGTCAAATTCGCTCTGCTGCCGCAACAGCTGCATAAAGATGAGTTAGTCGGCGGTAATGCTCTGGTGGAAATGGGCACTTTTCTGGCGATTCTGACCGGGACTATCTGTGCCGGCATTCTGTTCGATCTCAGCAATGCCAGATACTGGATTGCCGCCGGTATCGTCTTTTTCGCTGTCAGTGGTTACATCAGCAGCCGCTTTATCCCACTGGCTGAAGCCAATGCACCGGAGCTGAAAATTAACTGGAACCCGTTAACCGAACTGGTCAACACTCTGCGCAACGCGCGTAAAAACCGCGCAGTATTTCTTTCCATTATGGCGATCAGCTGGTTCTGGTTTCTGGGTGCCGGTTATCTCACCCAATTTCCCAATCTGGTGCGCGACAATCTCGGTGGCAATCCTCAGGTCGTCACCCTGCTGTTAACGCTTTTTTCTGTGGGCGTTGCCGCCGGTTCACTGCTGTGCGAACGTCTGTCCGGCCACAAAGTTGAACTGGGTATTGTGCCAATCGGCTCACTGGGGATGAGCATCTTCGGTATCGACCTGTACTTCGCTTTAGCAAATATTCAGGCTGCCGCTGACATGACTGCGCTTGAATTTATCGCCCTGCCAGAACACTGGCGTTTTATGATTGATCTGGCATTGATCAGTGTGTCTGGTGGTTTATTTGTCGTGCCACTGCAATCCCTGATTCAGGAGCGCAGTGATAAAAAAATGCGTGCTCAGACCATCGCTGCCAACAATGTAATGAACGCTTTATTTATGGTCGCCAGTGCAGCAACCGGTATTCTCTTTCTGGCGGTGATGAAACTGTCTATCGCCGAATATTTTTTAATCATCGGCCTGATGAACATTGTCGTAGCGGCCTATGTTTTCACCCGTGTACCGGAGTTTTTCCTGCGCTTCTTTATCTGGATGCTGACGCACACCATGTACCGCGTCACCCATGAGGAAACCGATAAAATCCCGGATGAAGGACCGGTTGTTCTGGTGTGTAATCATGTGAGTTATGTTGATGCGCTGCTGATTGCCAGCGCCAGCCGCCGCCCGGTGCGTTTTGTCATGGATCGTTCCATCGCTGAAATGCCTCTGATGAAATACTTCTTCCGTTTCGCCAGGACCATTCCGATCTGCTCACCGAAAAAAGATAAAGAGGTGTATGAAACAGCATTCCGCCGCATCCGCGAAGAACTGGCTGACGGTCAGGTGGTGTGTATTTTTCCGGAAGGCAAGCTGACCAAAGATGGCGAGGTAGATACCTTTAAGCGTGGTATCGAACGTATTATTGAAGAAACACCGGTACCGGTTATGCCCATGGGTCTGAGCGGATTATGGGGCAGTTTTTTCAGTCACAAAGATGGCCTGGCACTGACCAAAACGCCGCGCCGCTTCTGGTCGAAAGTGACCATTCGTCTGGGAAAAACCCTGCCACCGGAAGAGGTCAACGCGCCGCTTTTACAACAAAAGGTGCTGGAATTGCTGTAAGGCAGTAGCGCCGGAAAAGAGTTACGGCGCCCCAACAGACCTGCCTGTTTTTTCATTCTTCAGGCAGGTCGTTCAATAACACTGAGAACGCGATATTCATCGTAGGCGAACTGATCCGTCATACCACTGATATAGTCCAGCAGCAGACGCGTGCGGAAATACCATTCCCACAGATCTTCCGACAGTGAAGCCAGCTTTTTATCTTTCAGATCTGCGCTGAAAACAGCAATATTATCCAGTGCCTGTTTATAGGCATTCAAATGTTTACCCGGCAGCTTTTTAAACAGCCGGCTGGCGTATAAATGGGTTTTCTCTTTGCCTGCCAGCAGATCCGCAAAGCTGTCGCGGGGTAATTCCAGCAACGGGCGATACAGATCAAGCAGACCGGTAATAATGCGGTAGCCCTGCAGCTCCTGAGCTTCCACTTCCTGATGACTGAACACCCGCTCCAGCGCTACATTTTTTAAGGTCTGTAACAGCAGATGACAGGCACTGCCATCTTCGGTCAGTGCTTCATCAAATCCGCCACTGAACACGGCTTCCAGATTTTCAACGAAGCGCTCAGCAGCATGCTCCACTGCTTTACTGTTGATCCCCACCCGCAGGCTGACAAAGAAATTACCGGTCAGTCCCGATTTTTGATACGAGGCATACGCACGTCTGGTAATGTCGGACATCCACTCGCTCTGCTCTGCTGTGGCGATCACCGCTTTACCCAATGATTTTTCACCGCGGAACAGTGCAGAGTATTCGCGATTGAGTAATTCCGGCACATCATCAATGCGCAGAATGCCCTTCTCCACGGCGTCTTCGATGTCGGCAATACAGTAGGAAATATCGTCCGCCGCTTCCATCACATAAGCAAACGGCGAACGCGTGCCTGCTTCCATAGCCAACGCCTGCTGCAGGCGTTTTAACAGGCTGTTTTCACTGAGATAAAAGCCCACTTTCTTCGCCAGATACTGGCCTTGCGGTTTTTTCTGATCGCCACGGCGGGTGTATTTCAATAATCCGGAGATCTGACTGTAGGTAAGATTCAGGTTCTGCAGAGTGTCGATAATACGCAGCCCCTGAGCATTGCCTTCAAAATTGCACAGATCGCGTTTTACCGCCTCAAGACCGGCGCTGTTGGCCGAAGCGTGACGCAAAGAAAATAATGCCCGCAGGCGGCTGTGTTCAGAGGTCTGATCAAAGGCGTGCTGCTGAAAGAAATCATCGATATTGCGTGCCATCCACTGATTAATAGCCGCTTCACCAAAATGACCGAATGGCGGATTACCGATGTCGTGCATCAGGCAGGCCATATCGACGACGGTTTCGAACTGACGCTCCAGACCTGCAAGCCCGGTGGCTTCGAGCAGATTTTTCTCCGCCAGTTTTTTCACGATGGTCTGACTGATATAGCGGCCGACCTGCTGCACTTCCATCGAATGTGTCAGGCGACTGCGTACCGCGGCGTTGCGTTCCAGCGGAAACACCTGAGTCTTCTGCTGCAAACGACGCACAGCAGCAGAATTAATGATGCGCCCGCGATCGCTTTCAAACGCCTCCAGCGGTGAGACATCATCACTGCCATCTTGCGCAGGGCTGCTCCACTGGCGGACACTTTTGATACGTTGTTTGAAATCGACTGTCATAACAGGCCTGCGGTAAACACGCTGAATAAATGAGGGATGAATTAAATTCGTTTTAACAAAGACTCAAACACCCGTTGCGGTGAAATCTCGCGATAACACGGCGGCTGAATGGCACCGGGTTCGTTTTTCAGACAGGTCTTCGACAGACACGGCGCACAGTCTGAATATTCACTGCGCATAACCTCCACCTGAGGCCCAAGCACTCCGGTCAGGGTGGAATCGGTGGCGCCATAAATCGCCACCGAAGGCACTTCCAGTGCCGCGACCACATGGGATAACCCGGTATCAACGCCGGCCACCGCCTGAGCATGGGCGAGATAGGCATTGAGGTCGTTCAGCCCCATTTTCGGCAGCACCTCAACACCTTCAAGACCCGCAGCAATGCGCTGTGCCCGTTCCAGTTCCTCATCATTGCCCCATGGCAGCAGGACTTTACGTCCGGACTGCGAGGTCAGCATCGCCAGATCGCGCCAATAGGCTTCCGGCCAGAGTTTGGTAATCCAGGTAGTGCCGTGCAGAAATATCCAGAAATCGCCATCGACCTGCGGGCGCTGCCAGCGGCTGCGGTCTACGCCATAGCTCAGCCCTTCTGGTATCTGATAGTTGAGCACCTGGGAAAACAGTTGCCGTACACGCGGAATTGCATGCTGACCTTTGGCTACTGCCTGAGGATGCTGATAAGCCTTCGCTGCCAGGGATTCACGACAGCTGTTTTTATCCAGACCAAAACGCGGGCCGCGCGCCATGCGGGTAATAATGCCGCTTTTGATCAGCCCCTGAGCGTCCAGCACGACATCATAATCGGTGGCTTTCAGCTGCTGGCGGAAGGCCTTCATCTCCGCCATGGTGCCTTTACTGAACAGGCTTTTGCGCCAGCGCCGCCAGGCCACCGGAATCACCTTTTTAACCGCCGGGTGCCATTGCGGAATCGCAGCAAAGGCCTCTTCAACCACCCAGTCGATTTCCAGATCCGGTACTGCGCGCCAGGCATCTTCCACAGCAGGCAAGGTATGAAACACATCACCCAGAGACGAGGTTTTGATCAGCAGGACTTTCACAGCAGCTCCAGCAGGCAAATTAAGGCAAGAATAAAAACGCCGAACTTTACCCTAACACGGCAGCAAAGCAAGGGACGAGGTCACGCCTTGCTTGACTTTACCCCCCTCTGGCGCAACCATGCCGCCGGTTTGTAAAACATGAGAATTATTGTGCTTAAATCGTGGAAATTCTGGGCCGGAATTATTCTGCTGTCCGGGCTGATCTGGCTGGTTGAAGATGCTTACGGCTGGAAAGCCGTTCTGGCCAGCTGGCAAAGTATCCCACCCCAGTCTCTGGCCATCGCCACCGGCCTGATGCTGCTCAGCTACCTGCTGCGCGCCGTGCGTTTCTACGATTTCTTTGCCGCCAATTGCCGCGGTCATTTTACCCGTCTGCTGCGTATCACTGTGCTGCATAACTTCTTCAATAATATGTTGCCGATGCGCAGTGGCGAGACCGCCTTTCCCTTATTAATGAAACAGCATTTTGCTGTGCCCTACCGCCACAGCGCACCGGCCCTGTTGTGGCTGCGGCTGCTCGACCTGTATGCACTACTGGCACTGGCGGTCTTTTCACTGCAGGAAAAGCTGCCGCTGCCGGCCCAATGGTTCTGGCCGCTGGCCGCGCTGCTGTTCATTGCTCCGCTGCTGGTGTTGCCGCTGCAGAACGCCCTGAACCGCTTTCTCAGTAATCATCAGAAAAGCTGGGCCAATAAAGCCGCTGAACTGATGCACGCGCTGCCGGCATCACCATGGCCGTTCGTCCGCGCCCTGTTCTGGACCCTGATTAACTGGGCACTGAAGCTGGCAGTTTATGCCTGGCTGATTGGCCAGTTTCTGCCGGACATTGGTTACACCCAGAGCTGGGTTGGTGCCACCACCGGGGAACTGAGCAGTGTTCTGCCGGTCCACGGAGTAGCCGGCGCCGGCAGTTATGAAGCCGGCGTTCTTGCTGGCCTGCTGCCCTGGGGCATCGCTGCCGACCGCGCACTGGCCGCCGCGGTAAACCTGCACCTGTTTGTGCTCGGCACAACATTACTGCTGACCGGCCTGATTGCCCTGCTGACGCTGCGTTACAGCCGTCCTGCGGCAACCGCAGAGGAAGAGCAACCGCAGGCCTGAACCGTGATCAGAATACGGTTTTTCTGATGCAACCCACTGTCCCTGTTATTTTCCTGTCACGGGCTTTTGGGTATCATCCCTGTTCTTTTATGTGCGGCAGGATCAACACAGGCCGCATTTTTTTTATACGTAATACAGAGTGGTAGCTGACTTGACTGAGGCAACGAAGACCGAAAACGGCAAACCTTCACTTTCCATTGTCATCCCTATGTACAATGAGATCGAAAACGTCGTCCCTATGGTGGCGCGGGTTCACGAAGGTCTGGCAGGTTATGATGGCGAATGGGAACTGCTGGTCGTAGACGACGGCAGCACCGATGGTACGCCTCAGGCATTGCACGATGAGTCAGCCAAATACGGTTCCCACGTACGCGTGGTTGAACTGCGCCGCAACTTCGGTCAGACCGCTGCTATGCAGGCCGGTATCGATGAAGCCCGCGGCTACCTGATTGCTACACTGGACGGTGACCTGCAGAACGATCCGGCGGACATCCCGCGCATGGTGGATCACCTGCTGGAAAACAAACTGGATCTGCTCACCGGCTGGCGTAAAAACCGCAAAGACGATCTGATCCTGCGTAAGATTCCATCCCGTATCGCCAACCGCCTGATCGGTAAGATCACCGGCGTGCGCATCAATGACTACGGTTGCTCACTGAAAATCTACAAAGCGTCTGTGATTAAACAGGTGCGTCTGTACGGCGAAATGCACCGCTTTATCCCTGCATGGGTTGCGGCAGTTGTGCCACCAAGCCGTATTGGCGAAGTGGTTGTGACCCACAATCCACGGGTAGCCGGTGAATCCAAATACGGTATTTCCCGTACTTTCCGCGTGATCCTCGACCTGCTGTCGGTATATTTCTTTATGCGCTACCGCGCACGTCCGGGCCATTTCTTCGGTTCCATCGGTCTGGGCCTTGGATCTCTGGGTTCTATCCTGCTGGTGTACTTAGGGATTGTTAAATTCATCATGGGTGAAGACATCGGCAACCGTCCGCTGTTTCTGATCGCCGTGGTGATGGTGATTGCAGCCCTGCAGTTCCTGACCACCGGTGTACTGTCTGAGCTGATTTCCCGCACCTACTTTGAGTCCTCTCAGCGTCAGCAATATGTGATTTACCATCCTTCCGATAAAGAAGCGAAGGAACCGGTTGAGCCGGGCTGGGCCAAAGGCTCCGTCAGTGCCGTAGCCATCAGCGGAGACGAGTCAGACTCTAACGATGCCGGTTAATCTTACTCATCTGCTGAATAAGCGCCTCACCGGGATACAGATTCCGGTGTGGCTGCTGGCAGTCATCACTGCCTTCTTTTTTCTGAATCTGGGTGGTTTCCTGCTGTTCGACCATGACGAAGGGGCTTTCAGCGAAGCGACCCGCGGCATGTTTGAACGCAATGACTTCATCACCACCTGGCTTAATGACCGCATCCGCTTCGATAAACCGATTCTGATTTACTGGCTGCAGGCCGCCTCGATCAGTGTGTTCGGTACCGAAGTGTGGGCCTTCCGCCTGCCATCTGCTCTGGCCGGTATGGCCTGGACGCTGGGCATTTTTGCTTTCTGCCGCCGCTACCTGAACGACACCACCGCCATTGTTGCTGCTCTTATTGCCTCGTCCGCGCTGGGCATCAATATGATCAGCCATGTCGCCACTGCCGATGCGCTGCTCAATGCTCTGCTGTCGTCCACCCTGCTGCTGATGTACGTCTACAGTCGCCAGCCACAGAAGGCTCTGCTGTACGGCATTTATATTCTGATGGCGTTTGGTGTTCTGACCAAAGGTCCGGTCGCCGTGGCGATTCCGCTGATGGTTGCCGCGCTGTTTTATCTGAGCCACGGCCTCAGAAAAGAACTGCTGCAGGCGATCTTTTTTATTCCTGGCTGGATTGTCTTTCTGCTGATTGCCGCTTCCTGGTACATCCTCGAATATCAG
>NZ_DJIO01000045.1:28003-38670 GCF_002433655.1 Thalassolituus sp. UBA6592
TGTCTTCCTGCTGATTGCCGCTCCCTGGTACATCCTTGAATATCAGGCCCATGGTCAGGATTTCATCGACGGCTTTATCCTTAAGCACAACGTCAATCGCTTTAATAATGCGATGGAAGGCCACGATGGCGGCATCCTGTTTTATCCGTTAGTGCTGCCCTTTGTGCTGGCGCCGTTCGGAGCCCTGTTTATCCGCATGCTGCCCTCCATCAAACACCTGAAGCCGGGCAAAGATGCACTGGACGCCTTCCTGTGGATCTGGTTCCTCGTGGTACTGGTACTCTTCAGTCTGGCCAGCACCAAACTGCCGCATTACATCCTGTACGGCTGCACACCGCTGGTTATCCTGATGGCGCGCTACCGCCACTGGCTGCACAGCCGTCTGCTGTCAGCCCTGTTTCCGGCCATTCTGCTCGGTATTTTCGTCGCCTTCCCGCTGCTGTTACCGATCGCTCAGGAACGCCTGACCAACCCGATCGAAATTGCCACAGCGGAGCGTGCAGCGCATTACTTCGACCGTAACTTCACCATCATTGCCGCTCTTACACTGGGCATCAGCATGGCGCTGATCTTCTGGCGCCGCCTGAGCCCATGGTTTGCCCTGCTGACCGTTGGTGCGGTGCAGGCGCTGTTCGTCTGGTTTGTGTTCGTACCGGCACTGAGTGAATCCCAACAACGTCCGGTATGGGAAGCAGCACAGTTTGCCAAAACCCTGAACGAGCCGGTGTACACTCAGTCGATTGATATGCCGAGTTTTAACGTGTACTTCGATAAGGTCACGGAACGCCGCAAACTGAACATGGGCGAAGTTGGCTATGGCCGGGAAGACCGTCTGGCGAAAGACACCGCCCGCGATGGCATCTATTACGATGTACTGTTCAAATCTGGCCCCATAGAAATCGTGCGCCGCATTCCTGCGCCGCAGGATGCCGTTCCTGAAGACCCGATTCCTGAAGAAAGCCCAACCGAAGAACAGGCACCTGACCAAGGTGAAACCACTTCAACTGAGAATGCGGAGGCCAGTTCGTGACCTCCCGTTCACAGACGCTTTACTGGTTTATTTCTGTTCTGGTCATCGCCGCCATTGTGGTCTGGCTCACCGGACAGAATACAGCGCTGTTTTACGCAGTGAACCATGCCGGTCACCTGCTGCCGGATGCGCTGTGGAGCAATCTCACGCTGGTAGCCGATACCCTGTTTGCCGTCGCGGTATTGCTGATTATTGCCTGCTACTACCCCAGCATGCTGAATCAATCTCTGCTGCTGCTGATTATTGGTTCTCTGGTGGTGCACGGTTTTAAACAGGGTCTGAACATCCCACGTCCGGCTGCAGTGCTGGACCGGGATTCCTTCTGGATCATCGGCCAGGTATTGAAGAATCACAGCTTTCCTTCCGGTCACTCATTCACTGCCATGAGCTGCGCCGGTCTGATCTGGCTCAATATGACACATAAAGGCTGGGCAACTGTCGCACTGCTGATTGGTTTTCTGGCGGCACTGAGCCGTGCCATGGTAGGTGCGCACTGGCCACTGGATATTCTGGTGGGGTCCGCTGCAGGTCTGGCCGTTGCTGTTCTGAGCCATTGGCTGGTACAGCGCTTCCGGGTATTCCGGGGGCACGGACAGAAGCTCTTTACCGCCCTGCTGCTGACCATCGCGTCGGCCTACTTAAGCTTTCATCAGGACGGCTACCCGTACACGGATGCTCTGGCCATCATTGCCAGTATCGGCGCTGTGCTGTTTGCGTTACTGAAAATCTGGCTGCCACTGGCGGGCCATCTGCGCCGGGCATTCTCTGCTGGCCCGCGCTGACTCTGACAATTCAGGCCCGGTTTGACTACCGGGCCGGTGTACCGCCAGCACGTTTACGCTGCTGGCAGGTCTCGGATCCCGTTTCAGGCACCAAACAGATCATAGGTCAGACCGCCTTCACCGGACTGATCCATCCAGCCCTGAGGCTTGGAGAAAGTCTGCTCCATCTGTTCCGCCAGCGCATCATTGATGGTCCGGGTTGGCTTGTCCCCCATCATCGCCTGAACCTTAGCTTCATCCTGCCCCAGACAGGCCGCCATAGTAGGAATATCCAGTGCATTCTCGAGCAAAAGCTCCTGCGCTTTGTGCCAACGAACGTCTTGCTTGGTCATCATTAATTAAACTCTTTCTCTGTCGATTAAAGACTATTAGTCAATAATATTTTTCTTTTTGCCCGAACGGCGGCTGCTATATAGTGGTGGCCGCCAAATAGAATGAAATATTACCTCAATATTTCTGTCATAGGCTGGTTATTAATTTTCAACAGGACTCTGAGTAGAGATTATGCGTCGAGTAGTGGTTACAGGTCTGGGGATTGTCGGTTGCCTGGGCAACAATAAGGAAGAAGTACTGAGTTCCCTGCGCGAAAAGCGCTCCGGCATCAGCTTCATTCCGGAATATGCCGAAGTAGGTATGCGCAGCCAGGTCGCTGGCCGCCCACAAATCGATCTGGAAGAACTCATTGACCGTAAGCTTAAGCGCTTCATGGGCGATTCTGCGGCTTATGCTTACCTGTCCATGAAAGAAGCCATCGCTGACTCAGGCCTGACCGAAGACATGGTCAGCAACCCACGCACCGGTATCATCACCGGCTCCGGTGGCGCATCGACCAGCGACATCGTCGAATCTGTCGACATCCTGCGTGAAAAAGGCGTTAAGCGTGTAGGTCCATACCGTGTAACCCGTACCATGGGCTCCACCACTTCCGCCAACCTGGCAACGCCGTTCAGCATCAAAGGCACCAACTACTCAATGACCTCCGCCTGTGCTTCTTCTGCACACTGTATCGGTCATGGTGCTGAGCTGATCCAATGGGGTAAGCAGGACATCATTTTCGCCGGTGGCGGTGAAGAAGAACATTGGGCACTGTCTATGCAATTCGACGCCATGGGCGCCCTGTCCACCAAGAACAACGACAACCCGGGAACAGCATCCCGCGCCTACGACGCAAACCGTGATGGTTTCGTAATCGCTGGCGGCGGCGCAATGGTGGTTCTGGAAGAATACGAACATGCAGTCGCCCGTGGCGCCAAAATCTATGGCGAGCTGGTTGGCTACGGTGCAACGTCCGATGGTGCTGACATGGTCGCCCCTTCCGGTGAAGGCGCTGTACGTTGCATGAAGATGGCCATGGAAGACGCAGGTAACCCACAGATTGATTACCTGAACACTCACGGAACCAGCACCCCGGCCGGTGACATCACCGAGCTGAAAGCTGTTGCTGAGGCGTTTGATGGCAAGGTTCCGCCATTCAGCTCAACCAAGTCTCTGTCTGGTCACTCTCTGGGCGCTGCCGGCGTACAGGAAGCGATCTATTGCCTGCTGATGATGGAAAACAGTTTCATCACTGGCAGCGCCAATATCACAGAACTGGATGAAGGTGCTGCGCCGTACGATCTGGTTCGCGAAAACCGCGAAGCAAAACTGCAGTATGTGATGTCAAACAGCTTTGGCTTCGGTGGCACCAACGCCACGCTGATTTTCAAGGCCGTGTGAAAAATGACATACTGAACCTCATTTTTTGAGGTCAGAAAATGAAATTTTTGGGCAGTCTCTGCCCATTAAAATCAGTGGCGGGTAAGGTTCCCGCCGCTATACGTTCGGAAACCCGGACTGGTTACGTAACATCCGACACAGGCCAGTCCACCGGTAATCGCACAATACGGAATTAAATAACATGACAGAACAAGTACCTACTCCTCAGTCCGGCGCCGACCGCCAGGTTGACGAGCTGTTCCTCAAAGCGGAACAGCTGTCTGCGGACTTTTCCCTGTTCCCGGAATACGAAGACAACGCTGTTGACCATAAAGTTAAAGGCCTGATCTCTCCGGAGCGCTGTGCCAGTGAACTGGATCGTCTGCGTGGTCTGAACATCGACGACTACATTGAACAGGTCGTTGCGCCAAGTGAAAGCAACAGCCGTCCGGGCGCAAAAAGTGTGGTTCAGCACCTGGTGCTGCGTACCATCACAGAAGTTGAAAACGGCCCACTGTACTGCTGCGAAGCAGACATGGACTTCGGTGGCAAACTGCGCCGTGTTGGTTTTATCTGTCAGAACCGCGAACACGCCAATGGCGTATGGGGCCCGGATCACCACAATCAGGCAGCAAAAGTAGCGCGTGAATACGCCCGCCGTTCCCTGCCGATTGTTACCTTTATCGACACCCCGGGAGCGGATGCCGGTGAAGCGGCTAACGCCAACAACCAAGCACACAGCATTTCCCACCTGATCACTGAGATGGCCAACAACGATGTGCCGACTCTGGGTATTATCTGGGGTGCAGGTTATTCCGGTGGTGCGATCCCACTGGCAACCACCAACATCCTGCTGAGCGTACGTGATGGTATTTTCAACACCATTCAGCCACAGGGTCTGGCCAGCATTGCGCGTAAGTACAACCTGTCATGGCAGGAATGTGCCAAATACGTAGGTGTATCCGGCTATGAGCTGCGCGAAGGCGGCATCATCGACGGTATCATTGATTACGCTCCAACCGACGCTGACGAAAAACGCTACAACCTGCATCAGGCCGTAGTTACCGGTATTCAGTCCATCGAAGACAGCGCAGCAGAATTCGCCCGCGCTAACCCATACATGATGGAACACTACCACCGCAGCATCGAGCGTTTCCTGACGCCGTCTGAAAAACTGCAGAACCTGCAGAAAGACACCAACTTCTTCCTGGCCAAATCACCAACTGAACACGCTAACCTGTTCGGTCTGATTTACCGCTATACCCGTTACCTGGCGACCCGTCGCCGTATCCACTCTACTACACTGGCGAACTATGGCCGTCTGGCAGAGAAAGAGGTACCGGAAGGTCAGCTGCAGGAACGTATGCAGCGCGAATCTCAGCGTAAATTCCAGCAGTGGCTGCAGGCCCCGGAAAAAATCGTTTATAACGATACCCTGCACAAAAGCTGGAAAAACTTCTGGTCCAAACACGAAGACCGTGACGAGAGCCGTTCCACCATCGCCCGTCTGTTCTTTGGTGAGCCAAAAAACAACTACCTGAAAGCGAAACAGGAACTGTGCTTCAACCTGGGCCTGTACCTGTTCAACCGCTGGAAGTCTGATGCCAGCATCAACTTCAAGGGTCTGCTGAACTACCTCGAAGACTATAAACAGAGCCGTTTCCTGCTGCGCGCTGCAGATATTCTGGATGCCGTATCCGTTGCGGAGTTCATCGAGAATAACCCGCACCCACTGGCCACGTATATCCGTTCCCAGCTGCCACATGAGCCACGTCAGGAACTGACTGAAGGTCTGGCACAGGAACAAGCCAAAGGCGCGCTGAAGCAGTCACTGGCAACCGCGCTGAACGAAATTCTGAAAGCCGATCTGATTCCGGATGAAATCCGCGCAGAGCTGAAACTGTCTACCCGTACTGAAGCCCTGGCCAACAGTGTTGCTTCCGGTAAAGTTGAAGCCAACCGCCGCATTCTGGAAGAAGCACTGGCACCGTACATTCAGTTCCGTCAGGAAAACATCCAGAACCCGGCACACCCGGACATCACCATTCTGGACGCAATTCTGCACGACGAACTGCGCTACGAATTCACTCAGGTCTGTCAGAACATGCTGGTCTTCGGTCAGCTGTACGACAACTTTATTTTCAACCTGGTAGGTGTGGCGAAAGAAGCCAACGAAAACCGTGCCCTGTCTCACGACTCGCTGAAAGCCCTGCTGGAAAAATCCCTGGCAGAAGCCACCAAAGGCGACAGCTACACGCCACAGGAACGCGAATCTTTCGACCACTGGCTGAGCTACTTCATCAAGAGCAGCCAGCGTGGCGACTTCCTGAAATCCGTTGAAGAATGGAAGAAACTGGCGTTCCCGCGCCTGTCTGACACCCTGTTCGTGGTCATCACTTTCATCTTCGAAAAACTGCTGCCGGAATACCATGGCGCAGAACAGGATGGTAAGTCCTACAACGGCCGTATTAACCCGGTTTCCATTGGTCGTCGTAAAGACTTCTGGAACCGTCTGACCATGGCTTACCACGACCTGCTGATTCAACAGGTTCTGGATGACACCAAACGTCAGAAGAAAACCTCTGCCAACGCTCTGATCGGTCGTTTCTTCTCTGACTTTAAAGAGACTAACGCCAGCCTGATGTCGGCGGATCCGGTTTCCTTCCCGGGCTTCCGTTCTTCTATCGAAAGCGCTCTGAAAAACGACATCAAACCATGTGGTGTGATCACCGGTATCGGTACCATCAAAATTGGTGAACGTGAACAGCGCGTCGGTGCGCTGGTATCCAACCTGGACTTCCAGGCGGGTGCTTTCGATATGGCCAGTGCCGAGAAATTCTGTAAGCTGATGGCCAAATGTGCGCAGCTCAATCTGCCGATTGTGTGCTTCGTATCATCCGGCGGTATGCAGACCAAAGAAGGTGCTGCGGCACTGTTCTCCATGGCTGTAGTTAACGACCGTATTACCCGTTTCGTACGTGATAACGATCTGCCAATCGTCATCTTCGGTTTCGGTGACTGTACCGGTGGTGCGCAGGCGTCCTTCGTGACTCACCCGCTGGCACAGACTTACTACTTCTCCGGTACCAACATGCCGTTTGCTGGTCAGATCGTTGTACCAAGCTATCTGCCAAGCACCTGTACCCTGTCCAACTATCTGTCGGTTTCTCCGAAGTCTATGGACGGTCTGGTAAGCCATCCGTTCTTCGACGATCTGGATGACCGCCTGCGTGCCATCGACCCGGATATGCCGGTTGCCCGTCACACGGTTGACGACGTACTGGACCGCGTACTGCAGGGTTATGTTGCTGCTGAGCGTTTCGCGCCGGATACCGGTGACAGCGTCAGCGCTGCCGATAAGAAATACGGCAAGATTGATAAAGTCCTGATCCACGCCCGTGGCTGTACCGCTGCCAAGTTGATCAAGAAAGCCCAGGACAACGACATTAAAGTGGTTCTGATCGCCTCTGACCCGGATATGGATTCCGTACCGGTGGATATGCTTGGGCCTGAAGACCGCGTGGTATGTATCGGTGGTAACACCCCGGATGAATCTTATCTGAACGCCAAGTCCGTGCTGCGTATCGCGCACCACGAACAGGTGGATGCACTGCACCCGGGCATCGGCTTCCTGTCTGAAAGCAGCCAGTTCGCCGCTCTGTGTGGTAACCACGAACTGAACTTTGTTGGTCCTCCGGTTTCTTCCATGGAAACCATGGGTAACAAATCCAACGCCATTAACACCGCAATGCGTGTTCAGGTGCCAGTCGTACCGGGTTCTCACGGTATTCTGACCAGCTCTGCCAACGCTGCAGCGGTAGCCGATGAAATCGGTTACCCGGTACTGCTGAAAGCCGTACACGGTGGTGGTGGTAAAGGTATTCAGGTAGTTGAATCTGCAGACAAGATTCACGCCCTGTTCCACCAGATTTCTACTGAAGCCAAAGCGGCATTCGGTAACGGCGACGTGTATCTGGAAAAATACGTGACCTCTCTGCGTCACATCGAAGTACAGGTACTGCGTGACAGCCAGGGCAACACTAAGATCCTTGGTCTGCGTGACTGTTCTGTACAGCGTAATAACCAGAAGATTTTCGAAGAATCCGGCTCCACCATGCTGCCGCGTGAACTTGAACAGTCTGCTTACGATTACGCCGCCAAACTGGCTGATGCCGTTGAGTACGTAGGTGCCGGTACCGTTGAATTTATTTTCGACCTGGATGCCAACACCATCTACTTCATGGAAATGAACACCCGTCTGCAGGTAGAACACCCGGTAACTGAACTGGTATCCAAAGTCGATATCGTCAGCACCCAGTTCCGCATTGCCGAAGGCGAAGCCATTGCCGACCTGAAACCGGTATCTGAAGGTTACGCGATTGAAGTTCGTGTGAACGCAGAGAAAGCGGTTCAGAAAGGCGACAAGATGGAATTCGTTCCGACTCCGGGCCTGATTCGCGAGTGCGTCCTGCCGGAAGAAGATCATATCCAGCTGATCACCATGGCAGCGGCTGGCAAACAGGTATCGCCGTTCTACGACAGCCTGATTGTTCAGATCATCTGCTACGGTAAAGACCGTAACGATACCATCGCTAAACTGCGTGAGTATCTGGAACGCGTTCGTATCACCGGCGTTTGCACCAACATTCCGCTGCTGAAACGCGTCCTGGACGACAAAGTCTTCGTAGACGGTGTTTACGACACCACCTACCTGCCACACTTCCTGGAGCGTATCGACTTCAGCGAACTGGTGAAAGACATTGAAGACTCCGCAGACATGCACGCTAACGCGGTAGATGCCGACACCCTGAAGATCGAAGGCTCTGACGAACTGAAAGTTCTGTCACCGTCTACCAGCATCTTCTACGGTTCTTCTTCACCAAGCGAACCAGCGTTCGTGAAAGAAGGTGACATCATCGGCGTTGATCAGACTCTGTGTCTGATGGAAGCGATGAAGATGTTCACCCCGCTGAGCCTGAAGCAATTCAACCGCAGCGGTGCTGTTCTCTACCCGGCTGACCAGAAGTTCAAGGTTACCCGTATCATGAACAGCGATGGCCAACAGGTGAACCAGGGCGACCTGCTGTTCGTTGTGAAGCCAATCAAGAGCGCAGAAAACGCCGCCTGATAAGGCCCGTTTCTGAACTCAAAAAAAGCGCCGTAAGGCGCTTTTTTTTATGTTTCCTCTCAACAGTATGCCCTGCTCTGGCTGAACTGACTGAGCTGCGGCACCTTTCTTTATCATAGATATTCATATTTCATGATCTCCCCCGCTTGCCCTGCTGCGGATGACAGGTCAGTATGCGTTTTTCAGGTCAGTGACCGACCCGGCCACAACGTAAATTAATGCTATGGCCCTTCAAACGCTCAGGAGCGGCAAATGTTTAAAATTCTTACTCCAGTTACCATCGGCTGTATTTCTTTGCTTCTCGCAGCCTGTGGCTCGTCTGACGACAGTGATCTGAATGCCAGCCACTACACATTGCAGGCCGGCAGCAATCCGCTTTACGCCGAAGGCATAAAATCCGTCAAAGTACTGGATAACGAATGGGACTATTCCAGCGAGCTGAGCGACTATCAGGACCGCGCCGGCAGCAATGTTGATTTCAGCGAATATCAGGTTCTGCTGATTGATCTGGGTGTCCGCCCCAGCGCTGGCTACGCCATCCGTTTCGATAACATTACCGACGAGGGTGACTACGTACTGGTGCAGTACTCCATCATGATTCCGGCTTCCGGCACCAACTGCGCCTACGACACCGCCCTCAGCAACCCTTATCTGTTTGAGGCCATCCGCAGCAAAAAAGAAATACTGATCAGAGAAGCCATGGAAGAAAGTGCCTGTTCGTCAGGCAACTGATGAGCGATGCTGAAGCCAGCTGCTCAATTCGTCATCCAAAGAACAGATAAGACAGAACTGATAAGACAGTGAAATAAGCAGCGGAGCTCAGGTGAAAAAATTTAAATTCATTAAACCCGTGCCCTTAGCAGTATTTTTTATTCTCCTCTTCCTGCTTCTGCCCGCGGTGCGTATCTGGTTACCCGAATACGCCGAACGCGCCTTTAATCCGGTAAAAGAACACCCGCCGTGGCCGGTCAGCGAACAGGCACGGCGACTGCACCAAAGCCTGTTTATTGGCGACTGGCACGCAGACTCATTGTTATGGGACAGAAACCTGCTTAAACGCAGTGATTACGGTCAGGTCGACTTTCCCCGTCTGCGTGACGGCAATGTCGCACTGCAGGTTTTTACCGCCGTTACCAAAAGTCCGTCCGGACTCAATTATGATGAAAACGACAGTACTGCGCGGGACGACATTACCCTGATTGCCATTGCCGAAACCTGGCCTGTCGCCAGCTGGAGCAGCCTGTTTGAACGGGCAAAATATCAGGCAGAAAAACTCACCGCTTATGCCCGCAAAGCGCCCCATGAAGTAAAAATCATTTATCGCCGCCAGGATCTCGACGAGCTGATCGCACAGCGGCAGAACGGCAGCCAGCTAACCGGTGCTTTGCTGGGCATGGAAGGTGCTCATGCGCTGGAAGGCAATATAGAAAACCTGGATCGTTTATATCGCGCCGGCTATCGCCTGATGGGCATCACCCATTTCTTTGATAACGAACTGGGTGGTTCGCTGCACGGCATGGGGAATCATGGCTTAACCCCATTTGGCGTCCAGGCCGTAAAACGGGCAGGTCAGCTGAATATGGTCATCGACCTTGCTCACGCCTCACCTGCCGTGGTCAACGAAGTTATTAATCTGACCGACAGCCCTGTGGTGCTCAGTCACACCGGCGTGCATTCGGTCTGTGCGGTAAAACGTAATATCCCGCTGCCCTTAATGCAGAAGATAGCCGCTCACGGTGGGGTCATCGGCATCGGCTACTGGCGTGACGTTACCTGTGATGAAACCCCGACTGGTATCGTTCGCAGCATACGGGCTGCCATCGACGCTCTCGGCGCAGATCATGTGTCGCTGGGCTCAGACTTTGATGGCACCGTAGCAACGGCACTGGACACTTCTGAACTGGCAGCACTGACCGAAGAAATGCTGCGTCAGAATTTCAGCGAAGGCGAAATCCGTAAAGTGATGGGGGCCAATATGCTTCGTGTTCTGCAGCAGACGCTGGCGGATTAACAAGCGACTGTGATTCAACCG
>NZ_DJIO01000136.1:0-266 GCF_002433655.1 Thalassolituus sp. UBA6592
TAAAGCGCTGAATATGGCTTACAGCCTGCGGGGACAGCCAAAGGACGTGATGTTCCACTCGGATCAGGGGTGTCAGTACAGTAGTCTCGCATATCAGCAACAGCTTTGGAGAAAACGCTTTGTGCAAAGCATGAGTCGACGAGGCAACTGCTGGGATAATGCCCCGATGGAGCGGCTGTTCCGTAGCTATAAAAGTGAATGGATGCCAAAGCAGGGTTACCAGAACCTGGACGAAGCGACCAAAGATATCAGCTACTACCTGATGA
>NZ_DJIO01000136.1:598-8252 GCF_002433655.1 Thalassolituus sp. UBA6592
CCTGATGAGTTATTACAACCAACAGCGCCCGCACAGCTATAACGGTGGGTTAACACCGGTGCAGGCAGAAAAACGGCTTAACAAACTGTCCGGAAATAGTTGACCACTACAGTAAGTACTCTGTTCTACTTGGGGTTTTTGGCGCCTTCTGGGGGCGCCTTTTTTTCGCTTGTTTTTCGCCTGGCGGAAGGTGTTGCACTGACCGGCTGGCAGCCAGCTCAATGTGCTCCTGTATTCCGTGATCCTCACACCGCAATTCCCAAACCGCAATCCCCGACCAGACAATCGCCATATAAATTCCATACAGCTTCCACACAACAACGATAGCTGTTGACTGAATACCTGGTATTAAGCCCGCGCATAAGGCGCTGTGTGGCGTAGTCAGCACGCTTATCGGCCGCCGACGCACTGCGGACAATCTTTTTCAGTACCGTGGTATTCAGGCAAAAGCAGGTCGTATCCAGACAGCGCGTTTTAAAGGTTCGTGGGTAAATAAAGGGGCAGGGCAAATGGCTCAAGCTCTGTTCAAACAACACTTATAAAAATAATCTCCCCACAACCTTTAAGGTAACGCAGGAGCAAGGCCATGATGTACGCTGATATTATTGACGCTGAAGATGTTTATGAAGCGCTGAAAGAACTGGGCATTAAGGTGTCGTGTGACGCCGATATGACCGCCGCCATTAACCAGTGGCTGACCAGCTGCTCGTTTTCCGAGCGGGCAAACCTGATGGCTCTGTTCGATATCCTGATGGAACAGAAAACCCTGATGCTGCCGGACGTTTATCAACAGGTGAACAGTACCTACCACGCCATCGCAGCGGCCTGATCGCTCAGGTAAGAACAAAGAATTCAGACAATAAAAAACCCCGGCTGTCCTGATGGACAGCCGGGGTTTTTTTAATAGCTGAAGATTGCGCGGTTTATTTAACCGGAGTCAGCCATTCAGGGTTGAACGCTTCTTTACCGGTAACGGTATTGAAGTACAGAGTCTGCAGTTTTTCAGTAACCGGACCACGACGGCCTTCGCCAATCTTACGGCCATCCAGCATACGTACTGGCAGAACTTCTGCGGCAGTACCGGTGAAGAAAGCTTCATCAGCGATGTAAACTTCGTCACGGGTGATGCGTTTCTCAACCACTTTGTAGCCCAGAGAGTGTGCCATCTCAATGATGGTACGACGGGTAATACCGTCCAGACAGGCGGTCAGTTCCGGGGTGTAAATCACGCCGTCACGGACACAGAAGAAGTTCTCACCGGAACCTTCAGCAACGAAACCTTCCGGATCCAGCAGCAGGGCTTCTTCACAACCACTGTCTACCGCTTCACGCAGAGCCAGCATAGAATTGATGTAGTTACCGTTCGCTTTCGCCTTACACATGGTGATGTTCACATGGTGGCGGGTGTAGCTGGAAGTACGGATTTTAATGCCCTGAGTTTTGGCATCTTCACCCATGTAGGCTGGCCATTCCCAGGCAGCAACCATCACGTGAACGCGCAGGTTTTCAGCACGCAGGCCCATGCCTTCGGAACCGAAAAACACCATTGGGCGGATATAAGCGCTGTCGAGGTTGTTTTCACGCACAGCGGCACGCTGAGCTTCATCAACTTCTTCTTTGCTGAAAGGCATTGGCATGCCAAGAATGTGCGCGGAGTTGAACAGACGCTGGGTGTGTTCTTTCAGGCGGAAAATGGACGCAACGCCCTGTTCAGTCTGGTAAGCCCGCACACCTTCGAAGCACCCCATGCCGTAGTGCAGAGTGTGAGTCAGTACATGAACTTTGGCATCGCGCCATTCAACCAACTCTCCGTCTAGCCAGATCAGACCGTCGCGGTCAGACATGGAAGGTAGCATAAGGACCTCACTATTAAATTCGAATCAAAAATCAAAAAGTCATTGTAGCTGAAGCCGTTACGTATTGGGCTCCAGCCAGAGTTTCCACAGTCGGGTCACATCCAGGCGTCGGGTACTGAATTTCAGTCTGGACAGGGTGTCTGCATCCAGAAGCAGAGATTGTTTCTGCAGTGCACGCCGGTGAGTTTCGGCTCGGTAGGTCAGGTAGGTATCCTGCAGGGTCTGACAATCTTTTGAATCCATCAGACCACATGCTGCAAAAGCATCAAGTAACCGCATGTTGTCGGTGACGCCTAACAGCTCTGGGTGTCGGTGTGACCAGGCCAGAACCCCATATTGAACCAGAAACTCGATATCAACAATACCTCCCTCATCCTGCTTGAGGTGGAACTGTTGGCCACTCGTATCTTTGGAGCCGAGATTATCCCTCATTTTCTGCCGCATTTCCCGTACTTCTTCACGCAGTTTGGGCAGATCCCGTTCACAGCCCAGAGTGCGGTCGCGGATTGCCTGAAATTCCTCCGCAGCGATGCCATTGCCGCACAGAACACGGGCCCGTACCAGCGCCTGATGTTCCCATGTCCAGGCGTGTTTCTGCTGGTATTCTTCAAAGGCTTTCATTGACGCGACTATCATGCCGGAGTTGCCTGATGGTCTGAGGCGCAGATCCACCTCGTAGAGATCACCGGAGCGTGTCTGGGCCGACATAATGTGAATCATGCGCTGGCCCATGCGGGTGTAGAACACGCTGTTATCCAGGCTGCGATCGCCATTTGTGCTGGCATTGGAATCACTGTTGTGCAGAAAAACCAAATCCAGATCCGAGCTGTAACTCAGTTCCAGACCGCCCACTTTGCCATAACCGATCACCACAAATTCCGGTTCGGTAACCACCTCTTTATCGCGCGTACGTGGATAACCGTATTTATGCACGCATTGCTGCCACGCCAGTTCGGTGACTTTTTCCAGAATGACTTCCGCCAGCCAGGTGAGGTAATCACTGATGCGCATCAGTGGCAGCGCTTCCATCACTTCACAGGCGGCGGCACGTAATTTATGCGCACGCACAAACTGACGCAGCTGCTCCATCTGTTGTTCCAGATCCTGCTCGTCGATGCGCAGCAGACGCAGGTGTAATTCTTCTGCCAGTTCCGCCCGGGTGGGCAGACGGTAGAGCGCTTCCGGATTCAGTAATTCATCCAGCAGGATCGGCGTCTGGGTAATGTATTCGGCCACCCAGCTGGAGGCTTCGCACAGACGGATGAGCTGCTCCAGTGCTTGCGGGTTTTCTTTCAGCAGCACCAGATACGCGGTACGGCGCAGCACAGCTTCCAGTAACGGCATAATGCGCTGCAGCACGCTGGTCGGTTCATTGCGGCGCCACAGTTCATGCAGCAGCAGTGGCATTAACGCATCGAGACGTTCGCGGCCGATGGGCTGCATATGTTGCACCGCGCGGGAATCGCGGAATTTCACCAGCAGGTCGTGCACATCGGTGGAGGCCGCACAGGGGTATTGTTCAAGAAAGCCTGAGTATTCGTCGTCGCTCAGCTGGTCGAGCCAGACATCTTTCCACACCTGTTCGGCTTCGGATTCCGGTTGTACTTCTTCATCGGCGGCAACGATCTGGGCGAAATGGTAGCTGACGATATCGCGCTGCTTTTTAAGCTCGGCGGTAAAGGCTGCCCAGTCGGTGAAGTTCATGACCCAGGCAATGCGCAGGCGTTCTTCTTCGCTTTCCGGCAGCAGCTGCGTCTGCTCATCTCTTAAGGCCTGAATCGCGTGTTCGGTATTACGTAAAAATAAATAGGCTTGTTTTAATTCATCGCAGGCTTTGGCTGGCAGCAGCCCTTCGCCGGATAAAATCGCCAGCACTTTCAGCAGTTCGCGGGTCTGCAGGGCTTTGTCCTGACCACCACGGATCAGCTGAAACGCCTGCACAATAAATTCGACTTCGCGGATACCGCCGGCACCCAGTTTTACGTTGTTCTCATGGCCGCGGCGGCGTACCTCGGCGTTGATCATGGCCTTCATGGAACGCAGGGAATCAAAGGCACTGAAGTCGAGATACATGCGGTAAGTAAACGGCCGCAGGATCGACAGCAGCTCTTTGGCTGCGGCACTTTCTTCGCCGGTAATAATCCGCGCCTTGACCATGGCGTAGCGTTCCCAGTCGCGGCCCTGACTCTGAAAGTATTCTTCCAGCGAAGCGAAATTCATCACCAGTGGACCACTCTGGCCATAAGGACGCAGGCGCATATCGGTGCGGAACACAAAGCCATCTATGGTAGGTTTATCCAGCGCCTGAATCAGCTTCTGGCCGAGCTTGATAAAGTATTCCTGATTGGTCACTACCTTAGGGCCAGTGGTGTTGCCGCTGTCCGGGTAGGCAAAAATAAGATCGATATCAGAACTTAAATTCAGCTCATAAGCACCCAGCTTGCCCATGCCGAGTACCTGCATATGCTGCTCGACGGCTTCTTTCTGGCCAGCGGTTGTGGCCATCGGTTTGCCATGGCGCTGTTGCAGAATTTCACCGAGAAAGGCGATGGAGCGCACCACGCATTCGTCTGCCAGATCGGACAGCGCGCGGGTGGTTTCCATGGTGGGGGCAAGACGCAGAACATCACGCCAGATAATCTGCACCATACAACGGCGGCGCAGAATACGCAGGGCTTTATGCCAGTCGTCTTCGCTTTTTGCGTCAGCGGCCAGCTCATCCAGCCAGTAACTGATGATGCCGCGGGTCAGTGGATCGCAGATGCTGTTGCTGCGGATCGCCTCATCAAACCAGGCAGCTTCGCGCGGCAAGGATTCGGCCACGTACTGACTGATGGTCAGCACTTTCTGCGCCGCTGCCTGCTGTTCGGCTGATAACGACTGCCACAGGGCTGGCCAGTCGAGACCGTGGCGGGCACCGTCTTCCGTCAGGTGAGTTTGCGTGGTTTGCCAATGCGCGTTCAGGCCTTGCGGGAAAGGGCAGGCGTGTTCGGATGATGAGGTAGCAACAGTCATGGCTAGGATCAGAATTCATAAGGGTTTCCGATACTTTAGCTGTTGCTTTCAAGGGAGGCCAGCCATACCAGAGTGGCATAAGGGCTGGCAGCGCGGTGCATTAACCTACATCAAAAATGCCTGCTCCGGCCCGCACCAACTCACGCAGTGGCAGGCGGATGCAGGCTCAGTTAGAGGTTAGCCGCAGATTAACGCCCGCTTTTTACCCGCGTCCAGGCACGGTTCATATTGCGGATTTCGCGGTTGTTCGCTTCCTTAATCACCACGAATTTATCCTGCGTCGCCTGCGACGGATAAATGCCCGGGTTATTGCGGATCTCTTCATCCACTAACGGCGTTGCTGCCGCATTGGCGTTGGCATAAGCCACGTAATTGGTGATGTTGGCCATCACATCCGGGCGCATCAGGAAGTTAATGAATTTGTGCGCTGCCTGTGGATGCGGGGCATCCTTGAGGCTGGCGGCCACATCGTTCCATACCACAGCGCCTTCTTTCGGCACCAGATATTCGATGTGCACACCGTTACCGGCTTCGTCGGCGCGGTCTTTGGCCTGCAACATATCGCCGGAATAACCATGGGCGACACAGATATCGCCGTTGGCCATATCACCAATGGTTTTTGAACTGTGGAAATAGGCGATATCACCACGCACCGCTTCGATGGCTTTGCTCGCTTCAGCAATGGCTTTCTTACTGAAATCCGCCGTGTCTTTACCCAGATAAATACGCGCAGCAACAAACACCTCAATCGGATCATCCATCAGCGCAATGCCGCAGTCTTTCAGTTTGGCGGTGATTTTCGGGTTAAACAGCAGATCCCAGCTGTCCAGCGGCATATCGTCACCGAGGATAGCTTTCACTTTATCCACATTAATCCCGATGCCAGAGCTGCCCCACATATACGGCATCAGATACTGATTACCGCCATCAATATCCGCCAGGGATTTCAGAATCACAGGCGACAGGTTGCTGAAGTTACTCAGCTGAGATTTATCCAGCTTCTGAAAAATACCGGCTTTAATCATGCGCTGGGCAAACGGACGCGCGGTCGGGAAGACCACATCATAGCCACTGTTACCGACCAGGAGCTTGGCTTCCAGTACCTCATTGGCATCGTACACGTCGTACACCACATCAATGCCGGTTTCGGCTTCGAACTGCTCAATGGTGTCTTCGGCAATATAGTCAGACCAGTTATAAATATGCAGCTGCTCTTCTGCGTGGGCCGTGATGCTGGTGGACAGCAGGCTGGTAATCAGAGTTGGTATCAGATTACGCAGGGATAACAGGCTTTTGATCATCAGAGTCTCCGTAGAGTGGCCGGCAAGGACAGAAGATATCGCCGGCTGTGGGTTGGAACCGTGTTGCCCTGAGGTATAAGCAGGGCAAAGAAAGGGCGGGGAACATACAGGTCTGCGAACGGTTTGCCAAGGTGCAGGGCCTGGGGTGTCAGGATTTGGACAGGGTATGCAATGCGTGCCTGTTTGTTTGGGCGCCGCCTCATTTTTGTAGGAGCGGCTTCAGCCGCGAAAGGAGGGCGTTGGCCACCAGTAACGCGACAGGTCATTGACTCATCTGTCAGTGCCGTACAGTATAATGCCGGTGTTCAGGGATTGAGTGCTCGTTTTGCCCCATGTGCGGGCGCGTTTACGCCGATAAGGCTTGTACAATAAACCTGGAATAACTCAAAAGAATCAATAGGTTAGTAAAGAGTTTCTGAGTGAAAGGCAGGTGGTAAAACGAGCATGCGCATGAATAAAACTGTTAGGTGTCTTATGAATCTCGATCCGGGTAGGCCGATACTTTATTTGATGCTTTTGATGGCACTTGCAGGGTGCGCGCCGACGCTACAGCTCCAGAATGAAGCTTCTGAGCGTTACTTTGATTCGCCGAATTTCGAAGACACTGCACTCGAAGGGAATAGAGCAAGTGGCGTACTAATTTTGGTTCGTACTGGATATATTCAAAGAGATAACCAAGAGAAACTCTCGATTTACCTAGGATGTGATTTCACAGAGCCTCAGTCGGCTAAACTTTTATCCGCTAATCTGGTTGATTCAAACGGTCTAAAGCTTGAGGCTGCCGATCTAGGCATGGATTGCCCGGAATCATTGCGCCGCACTGCATCTCTAAGAGGCTCTGGTTACCTTCATTTTTACGGAGATGGTGTTCCTAAATTAGCGCTTGGAGAAACTGTGTTGTTACATGTTTCTATCGAAATCCAAGATAGTGTCTATGAGCTCAGTTTACCTTTAACAAGCAAAAGGGTATGGGTATGGCCAACCTAGGCTACATTGTGGCAGCAGCACGACACCTAACAAATCAAGGCAGCGAGGGCGCTTCGCGCCGGGACGTGCTAACGCACGCCCCTGCTTGAAGCGTTATGTGAGTGCAGGTCCGCAGAGGTTTAAAAATTAAGAATATACGGGTGTCAGTAGTTCTAGATGAAAAAGATATTTGCGTTTTTTTTAATAATTTTGTTTTCAAATTTACTCAAAGCTGCTGAATTAAAAAAGTTTATTATCGAGATAAATGGCGAAAGCACCTATGAAATTAATGGGACTGTGTATTACTCAATTGCGGCTTTAGAGCAAAGCTTTGAGGAAATCGATAGTACATATTCAGTTATGGTGATCGCTGACTCTAATTCGGAAACAAATATGTTGGTTGATTTAATGGATTTCCTACGGCTTAAAGGTGTTAAACAGATATCATTAAGTGCAGCTAGGAAGTGAACCTAATGAATTGGTGTGATCACATAACAAGCGACTGTGATTCAACCG
>NZ_DJIO01000046.1:0-18233 GCF_002433655.1 Thalassolituus sp. UBA6592
ATTTCCCCGCTCAGCAGGCAGATACGGAAGTCGGTAAACAGGTTTTCGCCGGTATCGACGGAATGCTGAATAATTTCTTCTGTGCGTGGGCGGTCATCCGGGTGCACCATGGCTGTAATGGCGCGGCCATTGATGGATGTGGTTTCCGGTGGCAGGCCGTAAATGCGGCACATCTGTTCGTCCAGTCCAACGGTGTCGGTTTCCGGATAATATTCCCAGATGCCGATCTGCGCAGAATCTTTGGCCAGCTGCATACGGCGGTTAATTTCTTCCAGCCGTTCTTCTGCTTCTTTACGCTCAGTGATGTCAACGTGGGTACCTGTCATGCGCAGGGCACGGTGATTTTCATCCCATTCCACGACCCGGCCGGTATCCATTACCCAGACCCAATGGCCGTCTTTATGACGCATGCGGAATTCAAGTTCGTAACGGTCGATTTCCCCACGCCAGTGAGCGAACAGCATGTCTTCCGATTTTTTGAGATCATCCGGATGAACGAATCTGAGCCAGGTATCGATCCCGGCCGGGGTCAGCTCTTTGAGGGTATAGCCAAGAATTTCTGCCCAACGTTCGTTGAATACGGCGCTGCCATCCGTAATGTTCCAGTCCCAGAGGCCCACAGAGGTAGATTCAACGATGAGGTTAAAGCGTTCATTCTGCTCGTTGGCGATTTTTTCCGCGCGGACCCGGGCATCGATATCACGCATGGAGCCGTTCAGGCGGATGCATTTTCCTTCGCGGAAATCTGCGCTGCCCTGCATAGCGACCCAGATTTCCTGGCCATTTGCCGTGATCATTAATCCGGTTTCTTCCCAGGCGTCACCTTTCTCTGCACATTGTTGAATCAGCTCGATGATTCTGTCGCGATATTTGCCCGCTTTATGGAAGGATATGGCTTTTTCCCGGTCGATTACGGTGTCCCGCGGTAAACCGAGGATTTCATACATCATGGGCGACCAGTACACAGTCTGATCTGTCATATCCATTGACCACACGCCAATACGGCCGATCTCGCTCATGCGTTCCAGCAATATCTGTTGCTGATTGATATCTTCCTGTTTGCGGGCGTTTTCCCGTTCGTTACTGATCCACTTGGTGATCAGTTCAATAAGGTTTTTATCGTGTTCGGTAAAGGGCCTGCGGCGCGGACGCGTGCCGATGAAGCTGACAAAGGATTCACTGCCAGGCTGCTTTGCGATCATGCCGATGGCTGATTTAATTTTGCGGCCCGGCAAAAATGGCAGATGCAGAGCTTCAGACTCTGAACGCTCCTCGTACATCAGCGCTTCACGCTTATTGATATCCGGTTTAAGCAGACAGGCGGATGCGTCGAATACGCTGCCAGGGACGATTTCGTTGCCGGGGCTGACGGCGTAATGGATGATCTGATCATTGCCGCTCTTTTCTGACACAAAACCATAGGGTGCTTCAAAAATGCGGCAGCCAAGCTTCAGAATGCGGTTAACTTTGGCATCAACGGAGTCGTTGGATGAGGAAATATCATTCAGCTGCTGCAGTACTTCAAACATGCGGCGCTGTTCTGTGATGTCGGTACGGATGGCAATGTAGTGACTGCCGTCGGCGTCATTCACCGGCACGATGGTGGTATTTACCCAGTAAATATGGCCATCTTTGGCGCGGTTACAGAAGTCCCCGTGCCACACTTTGCCATTTTTTAACGTGTTATACATGACTGAGTAATAGGCTTCGTCATGGAAGCCGGACTTCAGCAGACGGTGGTTATTGCCTATCAGCTCCTCCGGTTCGTATCCACTGATGTCACAAAAACGCTGGTTCACGTAGGTGATGGTTCCGAACTTATCGGTGATTGCCACAATGGCATGCTGATCCAGTGCGAACTTCTGGTCCTGCAATGCGTGCAGGGCTTTCTGGGTCTGGTAGTGGCTCTCTTCAAGAGACTGATTCAGAGCCTGACGGGTCTGTGTCATGTGCATCAGACTTTCCGCCAGCTGATTGATTTCACGGATACTGGTGGTCGGTAACTCCTCACGGTGAATGCTCATTGAATGGTTGCGGGTGACACGGCGGATCAGTCCGTTAAGCTGCACCATGGGCGATGACAGATAACGTGCGGTAAGAACTGCAGCAATGAACACCATGATGGCAAGAATGCTGCCGACCAGAATCAGGTTGGGCAGAACATTGTCCAGAGCACTTTTCAGGGTAGAAACCGGCAGTTCACTGACGATATACCAGTTCTGTCCCGGCAGGCTTACTTCGTGTGCGACCCCAAGAACATCAATACCATCCGGCGCCTGATAAAAATTTACTTTGCCCAGCTGATGCGGCGTCAGAGTAAATTTCTGTTGGCTGCTGATCGACGAGCCGAAGGTGACCGTTGTGCCAAATGACGCTGTCATCGTCCGTCCGCGGCGGTCAAGCAGGTAGTAACGGTTGGTGTCCAGCTCGGCTTTTTTGGTCAGCTCCTGCAAACGCTCAGTATTCAGCTGAAACACCAGAACACCGGCCAGCGTATCCTGATCTGTCAGTGGGGAACTGATCCATAAGCTGCTTTGGCCGGCGGACGGCGGGTAGGGTTCAATTTCGGAGATGGCCTGAGATTCAGTGGTCAGGGTGTGTTGTACGATTTCCCCCAGACGGCTGTCAGCATAAGGACCATCCAGCAGGCTGGTGCCGAGGTCGTTCTCTTCAGTGGCGCTGTACAGTATGTTACCAGCCGGATCGACCAGCATAATGTCGTACAGATCTTTGTATGTGCCGGTCAGTTTCCGGATGTCGTTCTGATAGGGCTCAATCAGACTGCGCCATGGGGCGCTGAGCACATAGTTTTGCGGTGGTTTTGATGAGGACTTCAGCGCTGCCGACAGTTTTTGAATCAGCGCAGTAAAGTGACCGCGCTCACTGTGGTAGCTGATGTCCATCAGTCTGTGCTTCAGCCAGGTATCCAGAGCCTGCCGTTCGATCTGAGAGGCATTGGTCAGCTGGATCTCTGACAGTTTGTAGAGGTTGGTCTCACTGTCACGCAGAATCTGAGCGGCCAGCAGTATGAGCGGCACCAGTGCCACAATCAGCATGGGGATGAAGATGCGTACACGCAGGGAGCGTTCTCTGGCTTTGTTCGATGTTGCTGAATAGGGGCCTGATGCTTGAGGGGTCATACTGTACTTCCGCTGATACCTGCATTCAGCTTAGCAGCAGATGGCGGTTATGACAGATAAGTCAGGCGGGTTTGACGACCTGCGTCATGACCGTCGCAATCGCATGAGGGCAGGGCTGCAGTTTACAGCAATACCACAGTGTCAGTGGTTCGCATGTACTGAAAAGTCAGGCGCTCAGATCCGGGAATCCGGCTACTTATCAGTGACGATGTAGGGCTCTGTTCTGCTTTCGTCCCACTGGGCATCCAGCTCGGGTGCCCGCTCTGCACGCAGTGCAACCCAGGCGGAGACGTCTTCACGCCATTCTTCCACCGGACGGATCATAGGGGCAGCCATGGTTTTGGCTTCGGTACCGCGGCTGGCGTAGACCAGAATATCGTTAACTTTGTAGGCTCTGAGACGCATAGTCATTGTTCAGTTGATGATATCGGGCGCTGTTATAGCAGAAAGCAGCGCCGGGGTCATCGCCCCGGTCGCTGGTCATTGCGGTGTTATTGCTGGGTCTCTAGCCAGTCTCTGAAACGCTGACGGTCTTCCGGTGTGGATGCCTGCCACAGAGCCTGCAGAGATTCGACCACATCGGTATCAGCAGCGGTGGTAATCACCGGACCTTTGATTTCGTGGCCTTTTACTTCACCTTTGGCCGACGCCAGGCGCACGTCCGGCGCCAGTACCCATTGCTGTGCTTCACGGCGGCTTTGCGGCGTGGTCAGATCAATACGGTATTCGGTACCGGCGGCAAAATCGCTGCGGATTTCGATGGCCTCGGATTTGATGATGTAGCCAGATTCATCCATGGTGTTCCAGTTTTCCACATATTGCACCAGCAGAGTATGAATACCGGGTGCCATGCGCACGTGGTAGTTACCACGATACAGTGACGGTGCATTCACTTCCCGGGTATCCACAGCAATCACTTTAATGCTGGAGGGGACTGTGACTTTTACCTCGCCGGAACCCACATCGACAGGCTTTTGTTCAAAGACACTGCAGCCGGTGGCAAACAAGGCGGAAAAAACGCATAAAAATAAAAAACGCAAAGAAGAATAACGAGTCATACGGGACTCCAGAAATACTCGCCGGAAAGAAAAAAGCCCGCCCAGTGGGCGGGCTCTGGTCATCATATCAGACCAGACATCCTGTAGCGCCGAAGGAACCCGGCGCGCTCAGGATGTCGGAGGTGACGTCTGAGAAATCAGAAGTCGTAACGTACACCCAGCTGAGTTTCAGACATAGTGCTGGAGAACTCATTGCCGGCAGCAGAAGTCGCTACACGGGTGTCATCCATGTCCAGTGCTTCGTAAGAAGCCCATACACGGTAGTTTTTCGCCAGGAAGCGCACGTACTCAACTTTGTAAGAGTAAGTGTCGCCATCGATATCACCGCTGCAGCTGTCCAGCGCTACACGGCCATGAACCATGTTGCTGCCGAATTTGTAGCCAGCGTAGATGCCCTGATCCGCTACGTTAGAACCAGTACAGCTTGTAACACCACGGCCACCGTCGTTACCGGTTACAACAACGTTACCGGAGAAGTTGCCGTAAGCGTCCATGTCTTTGGATGCCTGGTGGTAGTATGCAGACAGAGCAAATGCGTCAGTTACATCGTACCAAACGCGTGCGCCGTACATTTCACCAGTGTTATCGCCGGACTCATCTTTTACGTAAGCCAGTGCAACTTTGGCCGGGCCAAAGTTGTATTGACCACCGACAGAGTAATCGTCGATATCGTCGCCGTCCTGACCTTCAGTACGCATGGAAACACCCACACTGAAGTTTTCGCCGTTGTAGTAGTACTGAGTCAGATCGTCTTTACGGGTAGTACCCAGACGAACGGAATCGTTCGCATCAGAGAAGTATGGACCACGAACATATTTGTGCCACAGGGTAGTCTGGGAGCCGTAGTAAACTTCACCGAAAGCGCCTTTCAGACCAACGTAGCCCAGACGCAGGGTAGCCTGACCTTTCTGGTTCAGGGTTACGCCTTCGTCGTCTACCAGACCGTATTCGACAACACCAACGCCAGTTAAACCATTACCCAGATCAGTGCTGGCTTTTACGCCGATACGGCTGGCGTAATCGCGACCCTGCAGACCATCGTTTGGCACGCCAGCGTCGGCGTTGTCCAGACCGAGACGAATGCTACCGTAAAAATCTGTGGTAGTCGTTTCAGCATGTGCAGCGGCGGCGGCTACTACGGCCAGTGCCAAAGCGGATGGAATAGCTACAAATTTCATAAAGCTGTCCCGTGTGTTGTGTTTACAGTTTTTGGTTTTTTATAGTTCGTTAGATTTAATGGCAGCGTCGATCAGATCGGCACCGATTTCATCTTCGAACATTTTCCAGACGGGCTTCATTGAATTGATCCACTGCTGACGTTCTTCAGCAGAGATTTCAATGATTTCCGTTTTGCCGGAATCGATAATACGTTGACGGTCTTCCAGATCCTGTTTGGCCGCGATGTCGTTACCATAGGCAATGGCTTCGTCCATGGACTGCTTCAGGGTTTCACGGATGTCGTCTGGCAGGCCGTACCAGAATTCAGGGGAGGTCACTACCAGGTAGTCCAGCAGACCGTGATTGGTTTCAGTTACGTAACCCTGCACTTCAAAAAACTTGGAAGCGTAAGTGTTTGACCATGGACTTTCCTGACCGTCGATGGCACGGGTCTGCAGCAGGGTAAATACTTCAGAGAAAGGCTTTTTCAGCGGAATGGCGTGTACCGCTTCGTACTGTGCCTGCAGAACGTCAGAAGTCATGATGCGGAATTTTTTACCGGCAATGTCAGCTGGCACTCGGATAGGGTCGTTAGAAGACAGTTGCTTCATACCATTGTGCAGGTAACCCAGACCTACCAGCATTTTGCTGGTCATGGAGCTCAGCAGTTTCTGGCCTTCAGGACTTTTCTGGAAACGGTCAACCGCTGCCATGTCGTTGAACAGGAACGGCAGGTCGAACACCTGCAGCTGAGAGTTGTATTTCTGGAACTTAGACAGTGCCGGAGCAGCGATTTCTACGTCACCCAGTTGCAGAGCCTGCAGAACGGATGCGTCAGTGTACAGCTGGGAGTTAGGGTAAACCTTAACTTCCACTTTACCTGGCAGACGTGCTTCAGCCAGCTCTTTAAATTTCAGAGCCATCTGACCTTTCGGGGTGTTTTCTGCCACAACGTGGGACAGTTTGATTTCGATTGGGCGTGCTTCTGCGGTGAATGCTGCCAGCAGGGTAGCAGCGGCCATCAGTATGGTAGTCAGACCTTTCATCGTATTTCTCTCTCTTATTATGAGTTGAGGTTAATGTGCAGCTGCAGTTGAGCAAGCGGTGTGCCATGCTGCTGTGAACAAGGCCGATAAATTCGCCAACTCCCGGTTTTCCGGGGATTGCTTGCCGTGCTTTTCAGACCAAAGTCGCAGATCATGTCCTGATATACTCTCCGCAGCCGCTATCCAGAATAGGTCGCTATGGGTGGGATTCCACCCGCTGAAAATGAATGATGGGTGACTTTCGTCAAATCAGAAAACGACTACCGGTATTTCTGATATAAATAGCAACCACAGGCATCAGTGACACCGGTTCTGTTGCTGCAGACTGACTAATAAGTAATCCCGTGACATTCGGACAGGCTATTGAGCGCATGCAAAATACCGAAAACATTACAGCGCAGGCAACCACGGAAGACGCAACAGGCTTTTCAGTCAGAGCGACAATTCTGATTTGCATTTTATGGTTGGCCGGTTTTTTACTGGTGATGATGATCAGTTCTGAACAGCTGCGTGATGACGTTTTAGCCAGGCTGGAAGCGGGTGCCATGCAAATGCGTGAGACGATCAGTGCCGAACTTGGGCCTTATAAAAATATTGCCTCCGGTATTGCCCGCATGCGTACCGTAAAAGATGCATTAAATGGTAAGCAGGATGGCGAATCCCTGAAGCGTTTTTTACTGCGCGCCAATGAAGATATGAAAACCGAAGCCCTGATTGTTATTTCACCAAGTGGCTTTCCGGTGGCGGCCAGTAAGGATTTTGGCTTTGATTTTGAACACCGTGATTTCTCGTTCCGACCATATTTTCAGCAGGCCATGCTGGGTGAGCGTGGTCATTATTACGCCAGTGGATTTATTACCGGCGAGCGTGGGTATTTTTTTTCCGCACCGGTTTATGACAACGGCAATATCATCGGTGTGGTCGTTGTTAAGGCGAATCTGGAACCTATTCTTTACCGTATAAAAGAATACGCATCTGATTATATGGTTGTTGGTTACGACGGTGTTGTGTTTGCCGCTTCACGCGGGGAATGGGTGTACAACACGCTGTATCCGCTGGCTGAAACCCAGCGTCTGGCCATTCATGAATCCCGCCGTTATCCACGAACATCGCTGGTCAGTTTATCGACCGAATCCCTCGACAGTATTTTTCACAGTGATCAGGTGGTACTGAATTCCACCGGTTTAGCCAATCGCTATTTTGCCCGGCGTACGCGTTTACCCGATCTTGGCTGGCATATTTTTGCGCTGGTGCCATCCAGCGTTTTATTTCAGGACGTTGCTGTCTATCTGCTGTACTACACACTGGCTTTTGCCTTGCTCTTTCTGCTTTGGCTGTATCAGCGCAAACGTACAGAAGTACAGCGGCACGTAGCAGTACTGAATTCCGAACTGGAACGGCGCGTGGCACTGCTGACCAGCGAGCTGAAAGAATCCAATGAAGAGCTGCAGGAGCTGGTGGATCATTACCGTACGACGCAGGAACAGCTCACGGAAACCCGGGGGCAGCTGGTTCAGACCGCCAAGCTGGCCGTATTGGGGGAAATGTCAGCAGGTATTAATCATGAGCTGAGTCAGCCGCTGCTGGCGCTGAATACCTATATCGAAAACAGTCAGCGCCTGCTGGACAAAGGCCAGTATGAAAAAGTCAGTGCGAATCTGGGAGAGCTGCAGCAGGTGGTGGGCAACATGCGGGATATTGTGTCGCGTTTTAAAGTGTTTGCCCGCCGCACACCACCAGAGCCACGCCCGTTCGGTCTGCAGGAAGTACTTAGCGGTACACGGGTCATTATGACCCCATTATTGAAAAAGTCGGCGCTGGATTTCCGTATACGTCAGCAGCCGGATATTCCTGAATTGTTTGGTGATCCGGTGCAGGTGCAGCAAGTACTGGTGAACCTGGTCACCAACGCTGCCGATGCGCTGGAAGAAGAAGCCAACGGCTGGATCGCCATGGATATCCGCGCCGCGACAGACGAAGTGGAAATATTGGTTACAGACTCTGGCCCGGGAATTGCTGAAGAATTGCGCGACAAAATATTTGAGCCATTTTTTACCACCAAGGCAAGAGGTCTTGGCCTAGGGCTGGCGCTGTCGCGCCGCATTATTGAAACGTTGGGCGGTAGCCTCACTCTGAAGGAAACCGCTGCAGGTGGCACCTGCTTTGTACTGACATTACCTGTTTATAGACACGGAGAGACTGCATGACTCTGGTGCTGATCGTCGACGACGAAGAGAGTGTATGCCGGGCGCTGGCCCAGACACTGGAAATTGAGGATTTTGAAGTCCTGACGGCGACCAATGGCCGTGATGCACTGCGTCACATCGAATACAGCTGGCCGGGCATTGTAATTACCGATATCAACATGCCGGTGATGGATGGCATGGAGCTGCTGCGCGAAATACACACCATAGATCAGGACCTGCCGGTCACTATGCTTACGGGTCATGGCGATATTTCTGTGGCCGTGGACGCTATGCGCGCCGGTGCTTACGATTTTCTGGAAAAGCCATTTCCTACCGATCAGCTGCTGGAAGTCGTGCAGCGCGCCAGTGAAAAGCGCGCGCTGACACTGGAAAACCGTCGCCTGCGGCAGGAAGTGGAAGTGCAGTCACGCCCGGGGCCGCGGATCATAGGCAACCATGCAGAAATGAAAAAACTGCGCGGTACCCTGGATCACATCAAAGATACGCCGGCGGATGTGCTGATTCACGGTGAAACCGGTTGTGGTAAGGAACTGGTTGCGCGTTATCTGCATGCTCACAGTCAGCGTCACGAAGAGCCGTTTGTGGCCATTAACTGCGGTGCGATTCCGGAAAGTCTGATTGAAAGCGAGCTGTTCGGTCATCAGGCCGGTGCCTTTACCGGCGCCGGTAAAAAACGGGTGGGGAAATTCCAGCACGCCAATGGCGGTACTCTGTTTCTCGATGAAATCGAAAGTATGCCAATGGTGCTGCAGATCAAAATGCTGCGGGTGCTGGAAGAACGTAAGGTTGAACCGCTGGGTGGCAATGAGCAGATTCCACTGGATATTCGCGTAGTCGCGGCCACCAAAACCGATCTGAAAGAACTGAGTGAGAAGGGCGAATTCCGCCTCGATCTCTATTACCGTCTGAACGTGGTACAGGTGAATATTCCGCCGTTGCGCGAGCGCCGTGATGATATTCCACTGCTGTTTGAACACTTCCTGTGGGCGGCGTCCAACCGTTATGGGTCGGAAATGAAACCTTTAACCTCCGGCCAGCGCCAGGCGCTGCTTAGTCATGACTGGCCGGGCAACGTACGGGAGCTGCGCAACCTGGCAGAGTGTTTCGTTCTGTTGGGTGGCGAGCGGGCTTTTGAAAGCATGCTCAATGGCGATGGCTCGGCAGACAGTGGCCGTATTTCGCTGGCAGAACAGGTAGCCCGTTACGAAGAAACCCTGTTGCGTGAGGTTCTGACCCGTCATCAGGGACGCCTGAAAGAAGTTCAGGAAGAAATGATGCTGGGGCGTAAAACCCTGTATGAAAAAATGAAAAAATACGGTCTGGATAAGCAGGCCTTTAAACACATCGACTGATATTTTTATCAATCGATGGGCTTCCCCTTCCGGGAAACCGTCGCCCGACTGTTTCCCTAATTTCCTTTTCTTTTCGCTGTTGGGTGGAGATCCACCCAATGTTAACTAAGATTTTTCTGCTTACCCTCTGCGTCTTAACGTTAATTGTTACGCTGTCTTTTACTTTGGTCGTAGAAGCACTTTGTGTCTTCTGCGTGGTTACGCGGTTTACACACTTTTGTTGCGAAATTTTTCCTGAATAATCCGACGGTTATTGAAAATTGGCACCCGGATTGCTCTTAAGGCAGCTCAACAGGTTGCAAACTGTATGCTGATTTATTTCTCAGCGTCAGTTGCAATCTATGCCTGCTGCATTTGGGTCATGTACCCGGATCGACGCGGGCGGATACGTAACAGGTCTCGCTGCAATTAGTGAGAGGCCCTAATACAACAATAACGGTGGCTTACCATGATCAGAAAAATAAACCGGCTGGAGGACATTATCATCGGCAAATTGCTGGTGGTTGTGACACTTATCGTGTTCGCAGAAGTCATAGCCCGCTTTGTCTTCAATACAGGGATTCATTGGGCGCAGGAAGCGACACTTTTGCTCAGTGCCTGGATGGTGCTGCTGGGATGCGCATGGGCCGTGCGCGAAAAATCTCATATCTGTGTCGACGCTATGCTCGACCGTCTGCCAACGGGTATCCGCCGTTACGTGGTACTGTTTTCTATTGGTGTCGCTCTGGTGTACGCCGGGATGTTTGGTTACAGCTCGTGGATTTATGTTTCCAAGCTGAAAATGATCGGCATTCCGCTGGAAGATATTGATCTTCCTAAATGGGTAGCGACATCCGGTCTGCTGTTTGGCTTCGGTATGCTGACGATTCGTCTGCTGGAGCTGGCGTGGGAAGTGTGGAAGGGCGATGCCGACAGTTTCCATAAACACCGCGAAGTAGACTTTGACGAAAAAGAACTCAGTGAAGATAAAGGAGGTAACGCGTAATGGTGGCCCTGACTTTATTCCTGCTGTTGTTCCTGTGTATGGCGATCGGTCTGCCGATTGCGTTTGCACTGGGTTTCTCATCGATCACTGCCATCCTGTTGTTTACCAACGACTCCATGGCATCGATTTCTCTGAAACTGTTTGAAGCGGTTTCTGAGCATTACACTCTGCTGGCGATTCCGTTCTTTATTCTGTCGTCTGCCTTCCTGTCATCCGGTGGTGTTGCCCGCCGTATGATTGATTTTGCCGTTGCCTGTATTGGCCACGTGCGTGGCGGTCTGGCTATGGCCTCGGTTCTGGCCTGTATGCTGTTTGCTGCTGTTTCCGGTTCGTCTCCGGCGACCGTGGCAGCGGTTGGCTCTATCGTTCTGGCCGGTATGGTGCGTGCGGGTTACCCGCTGTCCTTTGCTGCCGGTGCGGTATCGACTGCCGGTACTCTGGGTATTCTGATTCCGCCATCCATTGTGATGCTGGTTTACTCTGCCGCGACCGAAGTGTCTGCCAGCCGTATGTTTATGGCCGGTTTTGTACCAGGCATTCTGATCGGTCTGATTCTGATGGTGACCATTTATATCGTTGCCCGTCGTAAGAATCTGCCGGCTGAGCCATTTGCTGGTCTGGGTAAAATTCTGAGCACAGGCTTTGCTGCATCGGGTGGTCTGCTGCTGATTATTCTGGTTCTGGGTACTATTTATGGTGGTGTTGCCAGCCCGACTGAAGCAGCGGCTGTGGCTGCAGTGTATGGCTTCTTTGTAGCCATGTGGGGTTACCGCGATGTGGGTCCATTAAAAGGTCAGCCATGGCGTAAAGAAGGTGAGAACCTGGTTGCTGCGACTGTACGTAATATCGTGTTGCTGTTCAGCGGTACTGTGCGCTCCGTGTACAACCCGGAAATCGCCAATATCGTCCGCGAAGCGGCCCGTGTCAGTGTGACTCTGCTGTTTATTATTGCCAACGCCATGCTGTTTGCTCACGTGCTGACGTCAGAACAGATTCCGCACTCACTGGCCTCCACCATTGTGGAATGGGGTCTGCCAGCCTGGGGCTTCCTGATCGTGATGAACATTCTGCTGCTTATGGCCGGTAACTTTATGGAGCCGTCTGCCATTCTGCTGATCATGGCGCCGATTCTGTTGCCAATTGCTATGCAGCTGGGTATTGATCCGATTCACCTCGGTATCATCATGGTCGTGAACATGGAACTGGGTATGCTGACACCGCCGGTGGGGCTGAACCTGTTCGTAACCGCGGGTATTACAGGTAAGAGCATTGGCTGGGCCATCAAAGCCTGTCTGCCATGGCTGCTGCTGATGTTGGTGTGTCTGGTGGTCATTACCTTTGTGCCGCAGATCAGTCTGTGGCTGCCGGAATACCTGGATTCCATTAAGTAAGCTTCATGCAAGCTATAAGAGTGTTAAGCAGCTGCACTGCAGCTGCTTAACACTTAAGAATTTCACTCTTGCTGGAACGGATGCCAGCCAAGGCTTTGTCCCAGACAAAGCCGATCACTCTCCTTGTTCATCGTCCTCTGCTGAAGGATCGGGCGATGTGACAGATCTTGCCGGCCTCTGTTTCATACCTTTGTTTCATGCCGGTTTTTTTATGCCTGCTGTTTTTTGCTGGCAGTTACCTGATGTTAAATTTTATTCGCGGTGAAAGGGCGTAAGTTCTGAGGCATCGCCAAAGTAGGCTTCCACGTGCTCCTGTTCCTGCTGAGCAAATTCCTTGATGGCCTGCTGGAACTCCGGCTGTCGCAGCTGGTGAAAGCTGTGGGTGAAAACCGGCTCAAATCCCCGGCTGATTTTATGTTCGCCCTGAGTGCCGGGGTCAAAGCGTTTAAGATTATTTTCGATACAGAATTCAATGCCCTGGTAATAGCAGGTTTCAAAGTGCAGGGCGTCGAATTCCACCGTGCAGCCCCAGTAACGGCCGTACAGGGTTTCGCTGTCGTAAAAGTAAAGTGCAGCAGCGACAGGCTGCTTCTGCTCATGCCCAGAGCTCTGATGAAAGGCGCTGACCAGCAGGATTTTGTCGGCCATGGTGGCCAGTAACTGGCGGAAAAATGCGCGGTTTAAATAAGGTGTTGATGCCCGTTGCCGGTAGGTGTTGCGGTAACAGCGGTAGAAGAACTCAATATCCTCTTCGCTGATCTGCTCACCGGTTTTACGCTCCAGCGTCAGCCCCTGTTCGGCAATGCGTTTACGCTCTTTGCGTACCGATTTACGTTTGCGGCTGACAAAATGCTCCAGGTAGTGATCGAAGCTGGTGTAGTCGCGGTTAAACCAATGAAACTGGCAGCCTGTGCGTTTAACCAGATTGGGTTGAGCGGCAAGTTCTGAGGTGGTTGCCGGATCGGTAAAATTCAGGTGCCAGCCGGACATTTCCTGCTGATTAATGTATTCCTGCACCCAGCTGGCGGCTTTCAACAGATCCTGAGGCTGGCCAAGCAATCTTGGGCCGCTGGCCGGCGTGAAGGGCATGGCCCACAGCAGCTTGGGATAATATTCCAGACCGTAGCGATGGTAGGCATCGGCCCAGCTCCAGTCGAACACGTATTCGGCGTAACTGTGCTGTTTCAGGTAAGCAGGAACGATCAGGCTGTAGTTGTTGTCCGTCAGATAACAGGGTTGCCAGCCACTGGCGTGATCAGCAGCCGCACTGATGCAGCCTGAATCCTCCAGAGCGCTGAGAAAGCGATAATCAAGAAACGGGTAGCCTGCCGGTATGATGTCCTGATACAGAGCGTTCCACGCCGCTTCCGGTATGTCGTAAATGCTGTGACAGACCTCAAAATTACTCATATTGGTGCCCCGGTTTCACTGATTCTGCTGTCTTATGACCAAGGTAAAGACCAACTGAACACTACGTAAAAATGGTGACCCGGATCGTATCCCGGCCTATCATTGAAACAATACAGATGTAGCGGAGAGAATTATGTTCCAACTCGACGAGCGCTTACAGTCAGATACTACCTTTATTGGTCGCCTGCCATTGTGTCAGGTGTTACTGATGAACGACAGCCGTTATCCATGGGTCATTCTGGTACCGGCGCGCATAGACGCCAAAGAAATTTATCACCTGTCAGAAGATGACCGCATCCAGCTGATGAAAGAATCCAGCTGGGTTCTGGAAAAAATGGCTGATCATTTTTCCGCCAAATCCATGAACGTGGCTTCGCTGGGTAATGTCGTCGCACAGCTACACATTCACCATATCGCCCGTTATGCCGACGATCCTGCATGGCCTGGCCCGGTATGGGGACACAGCCCGGCGGTACCTTATACCTCAGAAGAACTGGAAGCCCGGGCACACGAACTGAAAAACTTACTGGGTGATCAGTTTGTCGCCGATATGGACGGCGAAGACGACGCAGAAAATCACATTTACTGGTAAGGAGACATCATGCAGGTTATCCGCCGATACATGCACAATGGCTTACGCAATTTTAATTATCTGATTGGTTGCGAAGAAACCCGTCAGGCCATTGCACTGGATCCGTTAGATGGTGAGCAGATGGTCGCCCTGGCAGAAGAGCAGGGGTATCAGATAAAACTTATCATCAATACCCACGAACATCATGACCACATTGGTGGCAACCCTGCAGTGCAGGCGGCCACCGGCGCACCTGTGTGGGCACATAAAAATGCCATGGGGAAAATCCCCAATCAGGCCCACGGTCTGGTGGCAGGCGATGTGGTGGAACTGGGCACTATCCGTCTGAAAGTGCTGTTTACGCCGGGCCACACGGCCGTGCATTTATGTCTGCTGGCTGACGCCTCAGAAACCGACTCTGTACCATTGCTGTTTTCCGGTGATACGTTATTTAACGCCTGTGCCGGTAACTGCCGCAACGGCGGTAATGTCGACGATATGTACGAAACTTTTGTGTCACAGCTGCAGCCGTTACCGGATGAAACCCTGCTGTATCCCGGCCATGACTATATGCAGAATAACCTGAACTTTGCCCGCACGCGCGAACCGGGTAATAGCATGGTCGGGTACTGGCTGGATCAGATTCAGGCTAACGAGCCGGATGAAATGCCGGTAATGACCCTGGGCCAGGAGCGGGAATACAATCCGTTTCTGCGTCTGCACAGTGATGAAGTGCGCCAGAATCTGAAGCAGGAATTTCCTGATCTGGGTGAAGGCGACCGTGACGTGTTCCGCGCGTTACGCAGCCTTCGCGATCAGTGGTAGCAGGCTGTATTATTTAAACAGAGCGGGCTGAATCGAACGTCAGCCCGGCTTCTGTTTCACCTGTTTTCTGTTCTTCTTGCCTTTCGTTCACTGGCTTTCTGCTTTTGCGCTTTTAGTTCTTCCTTCTGGCTTCCAGCCTTCCGTTCGTCCAGCATTTTTGTTCTTCCTGCTTTTGGATGGCGGCCAGCCAGTCTTTACAGCAGTTGTTTGATACGTGACTGTAAATGTGGAATCATCTCAGCTTCAAACCACGGATTCTTTTTCAGCCAGATCTGATTTCTTGGCGAAGGGTGGGGTAAAGCAAAATACTCTGGCGGGAAATCACGCCAGTTTTTCACCCGTTCCGTCAGGGTTTTAACATCGTCCTTCAGGTAATAGTTCTGCGCGTACTGGCCGATTAATAACGTCAGTTCTATATCCGGCATCTGCTCTTTTAAAGGCTGGTGCCACTGTGGCGCACATTCCGCGCGTGGCGGCAGATCGCCACTTTTGCCTTTGCCCGGGTAGCAAAATCCCATGGGCATGATGGCAATCCTGGAGGCATCATAAAATGTCTTATCATCAACCCCCATCCACTGACGCAGGCGTTTGCCACTGGCGTCATCCCAGGGGATACCGGAGGCATGTACTTTAGTCCCCGGCGCCTGACCAATAATCAGAATACGCGCTGTTTGGCTGATACGTACCACCGGGCGAGGGCCCAGCGGCAGGTGATCAGCACAGCAGGTGCATGTCTGTATTTCAGACAGTAGCGGGATAAGGTCGTTTGGCATCAACAGAGCTTAACTAAATTGCAGCCAATAAAAAACGGCCTGTTGCAGAGCAAGCAGGCCGTTTCTGAATAACTGACTGAGTCAGGCTTACATAGCCATGTCTTTCAGTTTTTTCAGAGGCAGAACTTTTACACGGGTAGAAGCAGGCTTGGCTGCAACATCCATGGTTTCACCAGGACGGAATGGGTTTGGCACGTTTTTACGGGCTTTCTGAGCTGGTTTCTTGATGGTCTTGATTTTCAGCAGACCTGGCAGGGTGAATTCACCAACAGCACGTTTTTTGATGTGACGCTCGATCAGTACAGACAGCTCGTCCATAACAGCGTTCACGTCTTTACGGGTCAGACCAGTGTTCTCAACAATCTCGTTAACGATCTGAGTCTTGGAGTACTTGTCAGAGATAGCTGTGGTTTTACGTGCTGGAGCAGCTTTGGCGGCAGCAGCTTTAGGGGCGGCTGCTTTTTTAGGAGCAGCTGCTTTCTTAGCTGGTGCTTTTGCTTTAGCGGCTGCTGTTGTTTTAGCCGGTGCTTTTTTAGCTGGGGCTTTCTTTGCTGCTACTGCTTTTTTGGCAGGTGCTTTACGTGCGGCCATATTTGGATCCTTATGATGGTAGTAGTTCCGGTCTGCTTATCTCGTGCGAGGGCTTCTGCTCCCTCTGAAATAAAAGGACCTGTCGATTTTTAAGTAAAAAAATACCACTGGCAAGCGTTTTACCCCTGTTTTTAGGGGTTTTTTGTAAAAAAAATGATTTAGGCATGAAATGACGGGCTGCACTCCGGGCTGCCCGCAGTTTTGGCTGGTTTTCGTACTGCCAGAGCCGACATTTGATTGGCAGATTACGCCAGTGAGGGCTGCTTCCGGCCGACAGGATTGGCGGATCATCTTGTGCAGAAGTGAGTGCGGATTGCAACCGCTGACGAGCAGCGACAATTGTCAGAACTCAATTTGCCGTGCAATGGCGACAGCAGGAGAGGGGCAAAGAGCCGGTTAAACGAGTCGAGCACCACACCTGGCGGAATAAGCAGACGGAACCGTCAGCTAACAGATCCGGCAAAGCGTTTGTCATACGCTGCCATTCCGCAGCGGCGTATCTCGTAAGGGCCTTCTGCGGACTCAGCAAAGACTCTGCTGGTGCGCGACATTCTGTTACTGAGCAGGCTGTGACAGACCAGGCAGTGACAGAGCAGGGGGAAGGCTTTGGATGCAGTTGATGGCTGTTTATGCCGTCTTTCTATGCCGTCATCGCCGCTTGGCTATCCCGTTACGGAATGGTTGCCTGTTAGCTGTTAAAGGGAATCAGGGGAGCACAGGTCAGGATGACATGCGCCGGGATGACAGATACCAGAGCTGTAGCTGTCACAGGTCCTTATCGCTTGAGGCCCCGCGCCGGACTGATTGCTGTCTGCCTGCAGATCTGTGCTCAGCTCCCGGTGTCGGGCAAGCGGTCATGAATTTGCTATGAAATTCACCATATCAGGGGTTTTGGGGGCTGGCTGAGGTATCGGATGGGCAGTGAAATCCGCTATACTACCCGCCTTTTTATATCCGGCCGTTTCTCAGCGGGCTTCTGTAACAGGAAGAGACTGAGCACAGGCCCTCAACGACAAGAGATGCAGGACCAGGCAATGCGCACGCACTATTGTGGTGATATCAACGAAACTCTGATCGATCAAACCGTAACCTTCTGTGGCTGGGTGCATCGTCGCCGTGACCACGGTGGCGTAATCTTCCTCGACGTCCGTGACCGTGAAGGTCTGGTTCAGGTGGTTTTTGACCCTGACACCGTCGATGCTTTCAATACCGCTGACAGCGTGCGTTCTGAGTTTGTGGTTCAGATCTCTGGTCGTGTACGTGGTCGTCCGGAAGGCACTACCAATCCGAACATGAAAACGGGTCTGATTGAGGTGCTGGGCAAGGAAATCACTATCCTGAACAAAGCTGCGACGCCTCCGTTCCCGCTGGATGGTTACAGCGATGTGGGCGAAGACGTGCGTCTGAAGTACCGTTACATGGATATGCGTCGTCCGGAAATGCAGGACAAGCTGCGCTTCCGCTCCAAAGTAACCACCGGCATCCGTAACTACATGGATGAGCACGGCTTCCTGGATATCGAAACTCCGATCCTGACCCGTGCTACGCCAGAAGGCGCCCGTGACTATCTGGTACCAAGCCGTACTCACGAAGGTTCTTTCTTCGCGCTGCCACAGTCGCCACAGCTGTTCAAACAGCTGCTGATGGTTTCCGGTTTCGACCGTTACTACCAGATCGCTAAATGTTTCCGCGATGAAGACCTGCGTGCCGACCGTCAGCCTGAGTT
>NZ_DJIO01000005.1:0-271 GCF_002433655.1 Thalassolituus sp. UBA6592
ACAGGGCAAACTGACCGACGAGCTGAAAAAAGACATTCTTGCCGCCGACACCAAAACCCGCCTCGAAGACCTCTACCTGCCCTACAAGAAAAAGCGCCGCACCAAAGGCCAGATCGCGATTGAAGCCGGTCTGGAGCCATTAGCCGATGCGCTGATGAACAACCCGGATCTGAATCCGGAAGCGGAAGCCGCCAGCTTTGTTAACAGCGAAAAAGAAGTGGCCGATGCCAAAGCGGCTCTGGACGGTGCCAAGTACATCCTGATGGAGCGC
>NZ_DJIO01000005.1:567-78988 GCF_002433655.1 Thalassolituus sp. UBA6592
GCCAAGTACATCCTGATGGAGCGCTTCGCTGAAGACGCCAACCTGCTGGCCAAACTGCGCGGCTTTATGAAGCAGGAAGCCACACTGTCTGTGCGCGTGGTCCCTGGTCAGGAAGGCCCGGGGGCGAAGTTCGCCGATTACTTTGAACACGATGAAGCGCTGAAAAGTGTCCCAAGCCACCGCGCGCTGGCGATTCTGCGCGGCCGTAACGAAGGCATTCTGAGCTTCTCGCTGGTGACCGGTGACCCGGAAGACAAACTGGCGGCCAGCCCATGTGAGGCGATGATCGCCGAGCACGTGGGTATCGAAAACAAAGGCCGCGCCGCCGACCGCTGGCTGGCGGAAGTGGTGAAGTGGACCTGGCGCATCAAACTGCTGACGCACCTGGAAACCGAGCTGATGGGCGACGTGCGTGAACAGGCAGAAGAATCCGCGATCAAAGTGTTCGCCGATAACCTGAAAGACCTGCTTCTGGCTGCGCCCGCGGGCCGTAAAGCCACCATCGGCCTCGACCCGGGCCTGCGTACCGGGGTGAAGGTTGCCGTGGTGGATAACACCGGCAAAGTGGTCGACTACGCCACCATCTATCCGACCCCGCCACAGAACAAACTGGCGGAATCCGCCGCCGTACTGATGGCACTGATCGCCAAACACAATGTTGAGCTGATCTCCATCGGTAACGGTACCGGCTCCCGTGAAACCGACAAATTCGTCGGCGATATGATCAAAGCCCAGCCGGCGCTGAAAAACGTGCAGAAAGTGATGGTGAATGAGGCCGGTGCATCGGTTTATTCCGCCTCTGAACTGGCAGCAAAAGAATTCCCGGATCTCGACGTGACGATTCGTGGTGCGGTATCCATCGCCCGCCGTCTGCAGGACCCACTGGCCGAGCTGGTGAAAATCGAACCGAAATCCATCGGTGTCGGCCAGTACCAGCACGACGTGAACCAGACCCAGTTAGCACGCACGCTGGATGCCGTGGTGGAAGACTGTGTGAACTCCGTGGGTGTTGATCTGAACACTGCTTCTGCGCCGCTGCTGACCCGTGTTTCCGGTCTGAACCCAACCCTGGCCAGCAACATCGTCGCCTTCCGTGATGCCAACGGTGCCTTCAACAGCCGCGACGATCTGAAAAAAGTACCGCGCTTAGGTGATAAAACCTTTGAACAGGCCGCCGGCTTCCTGCGCATTATGAACGGCCGCAACCCGCTGGATGCGTCTGCGGTGCACCCGGAGTCCTATACCGTAGTGGAAAAAATTGCCCACGAATTCTCCCGCGATGTCGCAAGCCTGATCGGTGATTCTGCGCTGCTGAAGTCTGTGAATGCGGCGAAATTCAGCGATGAGCACACAGGTGAAATCACGGTAAAAGACATCGTCAGCGAACTGCAGAAGCCTGGCCGCGATCCACGTCCGGAATTTAAATTTGCTGAATTTAAAGACGGTGTGGAAGAAATCAGCGACCTGAAACCAAACATGGTGTTAGAAGGCGTAATCACCAACGTGGCAGCCTTCGGTGCCTTCGTCGATATCGGCGTGCATCAGGATGGCTTAGTGCACATCTCTGCGCTGTCTGACACTTTCGTGAAAGACCCTCGTGACGTGGTGAAAGCCGGCGACATCGTTAAAGTCAAAGTGATGGAAGTGGATGTGGCGCGTAAACGTATCGGCCTGTCCATGCGCATGAGCGATGACGCCAACGAACGCGCCGCGGAAAAAACACCGGGCGAGAAAAATAACCGCAACAACCGCGGTGGTGGTAAAGCCCGCACCAGCTTTGGCGACAAAGGCTCACAGCCTCAGGGCGCGATGGCTGGCGCACTGGCAGCTGCATTCGCTAAAGCGAAAAAGTAACTACTTTTCTTAGCGGCTGCCTGCAGATACTGGCCACCTGACAATTGATATATCAATCATCAGGTGCCAGTATCCCCGCACATTCATCATCTGTAAGGATTCATTGTGCGGGTTATTCCCTTATCTCTGGTCATTTCTCTGGCAATTTCTGTAACGTTGCTGACTGGCTGTGCGTCGAATGTCGTGCCGGTTTCCAACGAAAAACAGGCCTGGCTGTACGTAAAAGACTCTGGCGTGATGGCGGATTTTGACGCCAATACACTTTATTACTGCGAAAAAACGACAGCTGATGCAGTGTGCACAAAAGCGCTGATTAAGGACTGACGCGGCCTGAGCTCACCCGCACTGCCAGAGTTGCCTGCCAGCGACCTTGTTTGCCTTGTCTGGCGAACACTCCGTACTGCAGGCGTTATTCTCCGGTGGTATCGTTCCTGCTGTATTTCCTCCTATAATTCGTCGCAACCCAATAATTCGCAGCAACCTGAAGGTTGCGACCAAGAGACACGCTCCGAGGCAGCCTTGACCACACTTTCCCAAATCAGTTACCAGAATGCTCTGGCCCTGTTCACTCAGCCTGACAACACCCGGCTGCTGAACCGTATTCAACGGGGTATCGAAAAAGAAGGTCTGCGCTGCACGTCAAAAGGGATGATCAGTCAGAAGCCACACCCGAAAGGTCTGGGCTCAACCCTGACGCACCCATCCATCACCACCGACTACTCGGAAGCCCTGCTGGAATTTATTACCCCGGTTTTTGCCAGCGCCCACGAAGCCCAGGCCTATCTGAATATTGCCCACCGCTTTGCCTACAAGCAGCTGGATGGTGAACTGATCTGGCCGGCGTCTATGCCGTGTATCGTTAACGGTGAGATGAGTGTGCCGATCGCCGACTACGGCAGCTCTAACGTTGGCCGCCTGAAGCATGTTTACCGTCATGGCCTGTGGCACCGCTATGGCCGCATCATGCAGACCATTTCCGGCATTCATTATAATTTCTCCATGCCGGATGACATCTGGCCGGTGCTGGCCAAAGCCGATGGCATGGAAATCGACAGCGAAAATCCGCGCCAGATGCAGAACTACATTTCTGCCCGCTATTTTGCGCAGATCCGTAATTTCCGCCGCTATTCCTGGTTACTGATGTATCTGTTCGGCGCCTCCCCGGCAGTGTGCGAGACCTTCCTCGCCGGCCGCGAGCACAAACTCGACCGCATCAACAACCACACGCTGTACGCGCCTTACGCCACCTCGCTGCGCATGAGTGATTTGGGTTACCAGAACAATGCTCAGGATGGTCTGCGCATCTGCCATAACTCAGTGAGCTCCTACGTCGAGACCCTGGGCGATGCCATGCATCAGGTGATTCCGGCCTACGACGAAATCGGCGTACGTAATGACAAAGGCGAGTACATGCAGCTGAACACCAACCTGCTGCAGATTGAAAACGAATATTACAGTGACATCCGTCCGAAACGCGTTGCCCGTAACGGTGAAAAACCACTGCAGGCTCTGGCGCAGTACGGTGTTGAATACATCGAAGTACGCTGTACCGATGTGAACCCTTTCCTGCCGGAAGGCATCGACGTGCCGCAGATGCACTTTATGGATCTGTTCCTCACCTGGTGTTTGCTGGAACCGAGCGACGGCATTGAAGATGAAGAATACCTGCGTAACAAACGCAACCTGCACAAAGCCGTTATGGAAGGCCGTCGTCCGGGGCTGATGCTGGAGCGCGGCGATAAAGAAGAAACCCTGCAGCAGTGGGGTCTGGATCTGATTGAACTGATGCGTCCGCTGGCCAAAGCCATGGACGAAGCCAGCGGCACCGTATTCCACACCGACGCCCTGAATCAGCAGCAACTGAAACTGGCCGATCCTGAACTGACGCCATCTGCGCGCATCGTGCGCCACCTGCGCGACACAGGTGAAGAGTTTGCCATCATGACGCTGAACCTGGCGGAGCAGCACAGAAAGACGCTGTCAGAAAACCTCAGCAGCACAGTGCTGGCGGAATGGCAGAAAATGGCCAGCGACTCCCTGCAGCAACAGAAAGATATCGAAGACGCTGACAACATCAGCTTTGACGAATATCTGCAGCAGTATCTGGCACGCTGAAGCACACAGCATCAATAAAAAAACGCAGGCTATGCCTGCGTTTTTTATGCCTGTGATTTTAATAGCCGGTCAGAGCTGCTGATCGTACTCAGGCCAGAGAGCGCGTCTCATCAATAACGACCGTCAATCACGCCGGTCAGTTCTGAACGACAAAGCTGCTGAAATACAGATCGTCGATATACGGCATACCTTCCAGCTGCACCATCAACGCCCGGGTTTCATCCAGCGCGACTTTACGCAGCGACTCGCGCCCGGCAGAACTGTTCATGGTTTCGGTATCCTGAGCGCTGAGCAACAACACCAGCTTATTGCGGATGTAAGGTTTGTGATGATTAACCTCCGACGCGGCTTCGCCACCACTCACTTTCAGCGCCACCTCGGTACGCAGATATTTCATCCGCCCGCTGCTGCCGTAATTCACCACGATTGCGGGTTCAATCTTTACGTACTCCACCGCGGACGGCACCGGAACCTCGTCTTCAGCCTTCACCGTAAGAGCCAGCAACAGCACCATTACTGCGGCTGAAATTTTTACCAAACTGCGGAACATAGCCCCTCCTTAACACTCTGATTCTGCGGCCAGCGTGGAGCAGACATACAGACAACGACACAGTCTGATCCACAGGCTTATTAAGCTTAGACCAGATAGCGTTCGGTGTTAGACTCCGGAGCATTAACCCAGACCTCAGACTCAGCTGTAATGGAAACCCTCCCATGAAGTCCTTTTTCGGTTCTCTGTCCCTGCATCATGGTTATCTCGCAGCCGCACTGTCCTGTGCCGGACTGCTGGGCATGGCCTACTACTTCGAATACGTGATGTTTCTCGATCCATGCCCACTGTGCATGCTGCAGCGTCTGATTACGCTGATGATCGGCGTTGGCTTCCTGCTGGCGTTCTTTACCCGCAAAACCGGCACGCCACTGAAAGCCGCACTGCTGTTTACCATCGCCTGGGGCATATTTGGCATCTGGGCCGCTGACCACCAACTGTGGCTGCAGGGCCTGCCACCGGAAGACGTACCGGCCTGCGGACCAAGCTTCGACTATATGCTCGACACCATGCCGCTGGCCGATCTGCTGAAGGTTATGCTGCACGGCGACGGTAACTGCGCCGAGGTATCCTGGACCATGATGGGTAAAAGTATGCCCTGGTGGACCCGCGTAGCCTTCGCGGTTTACACCCTGGCGGCGGTCTTCGCCCTGTTCCGCAGCAGCCGTAAAAACAACGCCTGACAGGACTGCAGAAGCATAAAGCCCGGCATTTTCAAGAAAAAAAAGGCAAAAAAGCTGCTTGCCTCGCCGATTTTGACCGGGCTAAAGTGTTCTTAACCAACTAAAAGAATATCAGCCAGAAGGGAAGTTTCTCCCCACTGGCGGCGGAGGAGAACACTATGCTGACAACCTGCAAAACAGCCCAGGAACGCTGGGGTGGCGTACACCGACTGATCGACTGCTGGCTCGGCTCCCGTCAGGCCCTGATCGTACAGTACTGCAACCTCAGTTCCGGCAAACCCCTGAGCGCCGAATCCCCACTGGCCGATACCCTCAGCCGTTTCTGCGAAAGCCTGATGGACTACTGCTCCCACGGCCATTTTGAAGTCTACGATCAGCTGATTGCCGAAGCCCGTGAATACGGTGACGACAACGGCATTGAACTGGCCAACAGCATTGTGCCGAAACTGGATGAACTGACTTCCCGCTGTGTGGATTTCAACGACACCTACGACGAGCACTGCACCTTCGATATGCTGGCCAAACTCCCTGAAGACCTGTCCGGTATCGGTGAGCTGCTGGAAGAGCGCTTTGAACTGGAAGATCAGTTGATCGCCAAACTGCACAACATTCATCAGCAACCTGCTGAAGCAGTCTGAAGATCCCCATCACAACGCCCTGCGATTCTGAGCAGGGCGTTTCTTTACACGTATTCCTGCCCGCCAATCATAATTACAGCTACACTTAATTAAGAATTTCAGGTGCAGGAAATATTCTATTCATGACCACAGGACTCAGCCGACTGCTGTTACTGGCCCTTGCCAGCGTAACGGGCCTGATCGCCTGCAGCAGCGGAAAAGAACCCGCTGAGACCCATGAGGTAGCAACTCAGGGGGTATATTCAGCAACTTTCTCCAACGATGGCAACAGCCTGCTGGTTGGCAGCATCCATCATGGCGGCAGCCTGTGGACCATGTCTCCCCTTGAACGTCTGTACGACTGGAATCACAGCGCCGAAGGCTTCAGCAATCTCACCCACGGTGCTTTCTCTGCCGATGGCCGCTTTGTTGCCACCACCGACAACCGCACCATTGTTCTGTGGCAGCGTGACAGTGGCGAAGCCATCTGGTTCTGGAATGCTCCCGGTGATATCGAAGACATCGAACTGACCAGTGATGGCGGTCTCGCCTTACTCGGCATGCGCGACTTCACCGCCACCTTATTCGATATAAAGAACGGCGGCATACGTCAGCGTCTGGCCCACGACGGTATCGTCTACGACGTCAGTGTTTCTTATGACGGTATGCTCGCTGCCACCGGCAGTGATGACCTGAATGCCCGTCTGTGGAATCTGCAGAATGGCGAACTGCTGCAAACCTTCCGACATGGTAATCAGGTGAAGACAGCTCAGTTATCAGATGACGGTCGTCTGCTGTTTACTTCAGCCCTGAACGAAAACGGAAAAATCTGGGATACAGCGTCCGGTACCTTACTGATCGAAATTCCTGGCAGTCGTGGTCATTTCAGCGCAGCGAAATTCTCCGCCAATGACGGACAGTTGCTGACCGGCAATTCCGCCGGTCAGATCACCCTGTGGAATGTCAGCACTGGCAAAGCAATCCATGAATGGAAAGCGAAAGCCAGAGACGCCTGGGTCAGCAGTAATGTCCTGATTGAGGATGTGGCTTTTGCCTCTTCAGAATGGCGGGCAGCAGGCACCAATGGTCTGATTTATTTTCTGCGCTGAGTAAAAATCAGCGCTCAGTAGCCCTGATCGATCTGCTTGTTACGTTGTTCCATCATAGCTTTCAGCTTATCCGTATCCTGCAGTAATTTCGGAATATCGGCCGGATTCACCGTCATCGGAACACCAGGGATAGGCGCCGGTTCTTCTGCTGCAACCTCAGGTTTGCTCTGTTCTGCTGGCTCAGGCAGGCCAACGGATTTGAGAATATTGGCGGCGGTATCAATTTCAACCGGCACGGCATTCACACCTTCCGGAACTTCATCGCCCATATGCCACTGACCGCTGGCATCCTGCCACTTGTAATAGGTCTGACGGGTCTGCGTTGTCGAAAGAACGTCCGGTATAATTTCCGGAACGGAATCCATACTGAATCCACCTTTCATTACATAAGGCGTTGCAACCATGATGGCGAGCACAACAAACAGCGGTAACAGCTTCAGAGCCAGGCGATACTTCATTTTTATTTCTTCCTTGTGATTGGTTCCACGGCGGTCAAATATCACCTATGCTAAAAAGGCGTTAATAATTAATAAAAGCGCCCTGACAGGGAAAGATCTACAGGACCATATCAGTGACTGATACCGAAACATCACAACCAGCATCAACATCTGTACGTGTTGTTAACAGAACAGCACCGATACGGATAATGATAGCAAATGCCAAAGGTGGTTGCGGTAAAACAACGATGGCGACCAACATCGCCAGTCACTATACCCGCCATGGCAAGATCACCGCGCTGATTGATTATGATCCGCAGGGCTCGTCCATGGACTGGCTGCAGGCCCGTGACGATCATCTGCCGCAGATTACCGGTGTCGCCGCGTTCCAGCGCCATGCACCCAAAGCCACAACCCGCACCTGGAGTCTGCGCGTTCCCATGGGCACCTCCAGGGTTGTCATTGATACACCCGCAGGCTTATCCGGCAATGAGCTGTCAGACCTGATTCAGCAATCCGATGTCATCATCATTCCCGTTGTTCCATCCGCTATTGATATTCGTGCTGCTACGGGTTTTATCCGCGATGTGATGCTGTCCCGCGCATTCCGTATCAACCCCAAACCCATTGCCGTAGTCGCAAACCGCGTACGTAAAAACACACTGATTTACGGCAAACTGGAAAAATTCCTGACCAGCCTGCAGATTCCATTCATCGCTTCTTTCCGCGATACACAGTTTTATATCCGCGCCAGTGAACACGGTCTTGGCCTGGTGGATTTCGAACAGCGTGAACGTGACGCTAAGGATATGAGAGAATGGCACAAGCTCACCAACTGGCTGAATGATCAGATCGACCATATAACCAGCCTGCAGAATACAGCCTCCGGCCAGCCAGACAACTGAGCCCTCCCCACGCAATCACCCGGCGAATGTCGCTTTCGTCGCAGTAATTAAAAATCACCAAAGGACATATCGGGATAATTGACCTGATAAGCTTGTACTCAGAAAAGAACGATTTACTATAAACACACTCTGAAAATTTCATCTAAAATCCGTGGATGAAGCCACTTCAATTCGTATAATGCCTGAATCCAAACCCTAACGAGGATCTGAGTATGGCCGCCCGCAAAAAAGCTCCTGCCAAGAAAACCGTAGCCCGCAAGACCAAGGTGACTGCCAAAGCTGCAAAAGCTCCGGCAAAAACCCGTACTGCGGCCGCTAAAAAACCGGTAGCTAAAAAAACAGTTGCCAAAAAGACCGTTGCGAAGAAAACCGTAGCGAAAAAGGCACCTGCCAAAAAAGCAGTAGCCCGTAAAGCGCCAGCCAAAGCCGTTGTCAGCGCGACTCAGATGCTCGAGCAGGAAATTGCCAAGCTGCAGGTGAAACTGGAAGCTGCGCGTCTGAAAGAACTGACCGTAGCAGAGAAAGCAGCAGCCAAAGCAGCCTCTGATAAAGAAAAAGCAGCCGTTAAGCTTGCCAAGGCCAACGAAGCCCGTAAGAAATCTCAGGAACGTGTAAAAGCGAAGAAAACCGCCGCTGCAGTAAAAGCACTGGAAACTGCCCGTGCACGTGTTGAAGCCGCGAAGGCAGATGCAGCTGCAGCAACTGAAACTCTGGCCGAAGCCAAAGCCGCTCTGACTGTACTGAGCACAGAACAGAAAGCCCGTGAAGCTCTGGCCAAAGCGGTAACTGCGTTCGAAAAAGAACAGGCGAAAAAAGCCAAAGCAGCAACCGCGAAAAAGAAAGCCAAAGCGAAAAAAGCCGCCGCGCCAAAAGCAGCAGCTGAGGCGCCGGTAGCAAAAGCACCAGCAGCGAAGAAAGCTCCTGCCGCTAAAAAAGCACCTGCTAAGAAGACTCCCGCTGCTAAAAAAGCACCGGCAGCGAAGAAAGCTGTTGCTGAAAAAGCGCCTGCTGCAAAAAAAGCTCCGGCCGCCAAAAAAGCGCCAGCAGTGAAGAAAGCACCAGCCGCTAAAAAAGCACTGGCGAAAAAACCTGCAGCGCCAGCACCTGCGCCAGTTGCAGAAAAGCCAGCGGAGCCAGTCGTTGCACCGGAAGTAGTGAAAGAAGAAACCATCGTCACTCAGCCTGAAGCAGCTCCAGTGACTGCGCCAGAGCCAGCCGTGGTTCCGACTCCGGTTGCTGAGGAAGTAACTCCGGTAACACCTGCTTCTGAGCCAGCCGCACCAGCCAGCACAGAAGAGAAAGAAGAAAAGAAAGACGACGATCAACCAGCAGCCGGCACAACGTCCAGCCTGTTCGACTGATCAGTCTGATGTAAGCGCCGCAAAGCGTTGAAAAAGAGGCCTGATGGCCTCTTTTTTTTGTGCCGCAGAAATATCAGCAGTACCGCTCATGCGCTTATCGCTGAAAAACAACGCAGACAGTTCCAGAACCGAATCAACAGCAGCAGAGGATGCATCCCTGCGCTCTTCGGCCAACACCAGATACAGGCGGCGAATGGCTTCCTGCTCAGCGCTCAGTTCCGCTTTCAACAGTTGTGAGCGCAAAGGCTCCGAATCTTTCGTCAGTTGCTGGCGCACGCTCCTGAGCGGCACCACCATCTGTTCACGCCAGCTGAGATAATCAATGAGGTCAGACTCAGCAGGCCAGCTGGCACCCTGTGCAGACAACCACTGGTCCGCCAGCAGCATCACCACATCGACACCAAAGTCATTCTGCAGCTGCAACACACATTCCTTCACCCCCGGCCTGCCATACAGGTCGATTGCATGGTGCCATAGTGGGTTATCACCGTTTTCTGTGGCAAACTGCGCGGCCATAGACATCTCCACTTTCTGTAACTGAGCCAGTATTTAAGCAATGATCGAATTTAATCAGGTTTCCATGCAGCGCGGAACGCAAATGCTGCTGAAAGACGCCAGCCTGCGCATTCATGATGGCCAGAAGCTGGCACTGATCGGCCCCAACGGCGCCGGTAAGTCCAGCCTGTTTGCCCTGCTGAACGGCGAACTCGGTGTCGATGGTGGTGACCTGTATATTCCGTCCAAATGGCGCATTGCGCACATGAAGCAGGAAGTGGAAGCCAGTGAGCGCAGCGCTGTTGATTACGCGATGGACGGTGACAGTGTCTACCGTCAGATTGAAGCCGGTATCGCCAACGCACAAAGCGATAATGAGCTGGCTGACTGGCTGGATAAAATGGACCAGCATCAGGGCTATCAGGTGCCGGTGAAAGCCGAGCAGTTATTGCACGGCCTGGGCTTCAGCAAAGATGAACTGAAACGTCCGGTAAAAAGCTTCTCCGGTGGCTGGCGTATCCGCCTGAACCTGGCCCAGGCACTGATGATGCCATCCGATCTGATGCTGCTCGACGAACCTACCAACCACCTGGATCTGGAAGCCACCATGTGGCTGGAACAGTATCTGAAAAATTACCCCGGCACCCTGCTGTTTATTTCCCATGACCGCGATTTTATCGACGGCGTTGCTGATCATATCGTCCATCTGCACAACCAGAGCCTGACGCAGTATCCGGGCAACTACAGCGCTTATGAACGTATCCGTGCAGAAAAGCTGGCACAACAGCAGAGCGTCTACGAGAAACAGCAGGAGCGCGTTGCTGAAATCGAAAAATTCGTAACCCGCTTTAAAGCCAAAGCCAGTAAAGCCAAGCAGGCCCAGAGCCGTTTAAAAGAACTGCAGCGCATGGAACTGATCGCTCCGGCCCATGTGGATTCGCCGTTCCGCTTTGAATTCCCCTGTTATGAAAAAATGTCCACGCCGCTGCTGGCCATTGATCACGCCGCGTTAGGTTATGACGATAAAACCATTCTGCCCGACGTTAAGCTCAGTATCGTGCCCGGCCACCGCGTTGGTCTGCTTGGCCCTAACGGCGCCGGTAAATCCACTCTGCTGAAAACCCTGTGCAATGAAATCAGTATGGTCAGCGGTGAACGCTCCGAAGGCGAACACCTGCGTATTGGTTATTATGCTCAGCACCAGCTGGAATCGCTGGATGTAAAAGCCACTGGTCTGTTGATTCTGCAGCGTCTGAAACCGAAAGCGTCTGAGCAGGAGATCCGTAATTTCCTCGGCGGCTTTGGCTTCCATGGCGATCGGGCTCTGGAAGTCATCGAGCCATTTTCCGGTGGCGAAAAAGCCCGTCTGGCACTGGCCTGCGTTGCCTGGATGAAACCTAACCTGCTGATTCTCGACGAACCGACCAACCATCTCGACATCGAGATGCGCGAAGCGCTGACCCTCGCCTTGCAGAATTTCCCCGGCGCCATTCTGGTGGTCAGCCACGACCGTCACCTGCTGAAAGCCACGGTGGATGAATACTGGCTGGTTGATAACAGCCGCGTGCAGGAGTTTGACGGTGATCTCGACGATTACCATCAATATCTTAATCAGCGCGATACAGAATCCGCTGCACCTGCCGGCAGCACCGCAAGCGCAAAAGAAGACAAGCCGGTAATCGACCGTAAAGAACAGAAACGTCTGGAAGCCGAACGCCGTCAGCGTCTGGCTCCCCTGCGTAAAAAACAGCAGGCTGCAGAAAAAGAAATGGAAAAGCTGCAGTCACAGCTGAGTGGTATCGAAGAAAAGTTATCCGATGCCGGTCTCTATGATGCCGACCGCAAAAACGAACTGAACGACCTGCTGTTGCAACAGGGCAAGGTTAAATCCGCACTGGAAGACATCGAAATGGAATGGATGGAATTGACCGAACAGCTTGAGGATGCGGAGTAATGATCACCCGCCGGCGCTTACTCAAAACCTCTCTCACCGGTGCCGCGAAGCTGGCCGTTGTTAGTGGGATTGGTGGTGGGATTGTTGGTGGTGTCGGTATTGTCAGCGTGCGCCAGATTGCACAAAGCCGCAGTCATGATCTTGCGGCACTTGTGGCAAAGATTGGCGCTATGCCCGTGGCACAACTGAGCAATGCCGGTGAATGGTCCGTGGGTCAGGTATTTGCCCACATGGCTCAGAGTATTGATTACTCAATGACAGGTTATCCACAGATGAAGTCGGAACTGTTCCGTGCCACTGCCGGTAATGTTGCCTTTCATTTGTTTGGTGCCGCTGGTCAGATGCGCCACCCGTTAAATGAAGCCATTCCCGGTGCGCCGGAGCTGCCTGCTGAGATAAGCAACGAAGATGGCTTCGCTCTGCTGCAACAAAGCGCCCGGAATTTCCTCGCCTTCCGCCAGCAGCCACGACCACTCTTCGCCTTTGGCGATCTGTCCATGGCGCAGTATGAAGCTGCCCATTGCCTGCATATTCTGAATCACCTGCAGGCCTTCAGCGCAGCCTGAACACACCTGGCTGCAGAGAAAAAAGCAGACTCTGAGGTCTGCTTTTTTGTCGCCATGCAATCAATCAGGCCGCTGCTTTTGATTCGCCGGAGACTATTTTCAGACGGCGCACAACAAGCGGCAACAACAGCAGGTTCAGTAACCACAGGCTACCGCCGGAAGAACTGCCACCTGAGGCGTTATCCGCATCGTCATTCTCTCCCGGGTTTTGCTCTGGTGCTTCCTCTGTTGGATCTTCTGTACCGGGTTCTTCTGGGACAGGTTCCTCCGGCACGACGTCAGGCTGCCAGTAAACATAGACATCTGAGGACTCGTATGATGATAAGAACAAAAACAGCTCATCCGGTATATCCGTTAAAACCTCTGCCCCCTGATGTGAAGCCATGACCTGATAGTCACTGAAATCGGAGGTGGCGAGCACCAGGCCAGCAACGGTTTCACCAGAAGCTGAGACTTCTGTGCTGAACAGGAACTGATCCCCGTATGCTTTTACACTTCCCAGAGAAACATCCATATCCGCTATATCGATAGTATCAATAGCCGGAGCAATATCATCTGCGTCGGTCAGCACCCAGGTTTCACCGCCGTCCAGAGAAAGCAGCAGGCTCCTGTACGACCAGGCCAATATCGCCTGCTCATTGATCGCAAGATGAGAAAGCTCGCTTGGATTATCCCAGTCTCCGGTATTTTTCCAGATCCAGTTTTCACCGTCATCCGTGTAGCCATAAAATACGCCGCGGACCCCGCTGTCACTGGTCCCGCTGCTGATCATATGCACTCTTCCGTCAGTCGTCTGATAGCTGTCCCGCAGCGTTATGTTTTCGCCGTAAGAGATTTCACTCCAGCTGTCGTCACCAGGTGCAGCAAGAAACAGCCTGTGCGACCCTGAGTTGGCAAAAGCAACCATATTGCCATTGGCCATAAAGTAATAGCGGCTGTTATAAGGTTGGGCGCTCACCTGAGAGGTCCATGTAACCAGATCCGGAGAGGTGTAAATCGCGGTAGGACCGGAAGCGGTCTCAACATTTGCAACATAAAGCGCAGTGGCCGGGTTATACATCAGCTGTTGTACGGAGGGTAACCACCCCGCTTCTGTCCAGTTTTCCAGATCGGTTGAATATTGTAAAAAACTGCCCGGTTGACCTTCGCTGTACCCGAACCCCATGCTGATATAGGTATTGTTGAGGAAGTAAATGCCATCGGTATAAGGCAGAGTTTCGATTAATGAACTGCCATCTTTATTTATACGGGTGGTGGTAATTGTTTCACCGTATGGGCTGTAGTCAGATTCAAAAATAAAATAAGAATCGCCGGCAGCGATCATTGAACTAAGGTACAGATCCATACCTTCTGTACGCAATTGCCAATGTGCTGCGATCGTTTCTGTCGCCAGAAGCTGATGACTGACGATCTGATTCTGGTAGTTGTCGTCATCCCCATCAGCGTCAGCTACACCCAGTGTTGTCAGAACTGTCATGTTTTCTCTGTCTGGAGCAAACACATAGGTCACTGTGCCGCTGTCATCTTCATCATAAGTGCGCATTTCATCGGAGAAACAATTCCAGTCGAAACCGGGCAGTGTACGGATACGGTTCATCAGTTCAGTACGGGCGCTGTCTTCCACTCCGGTTACCGAGTATGCCGTTCCCTCGGATGTTGCCGCTCCACTGACAGCTATCTCTCCGCTCCAGTCTTCAGGCAAGGCAATACAGCTCACTATTTGATAGTCCAGACCGGCAGCTCCTGACGACGCGGTCATCGTACGGGTAACGGTGACTTCACCATTTTCATCATGATAAATACTGATATCAGCATTTTTATGCTGACAGGCAGTCAGCAGCCCCGCAGTGGCCAGTAAAATTATTTTAAGCTTCATGATCTCTCCCGGTTTTTACACCTGTTGAGTGCAGTTTTTATAAACCGGGTATTTGACAGGAGCATCGCCATTAATAATATCCTGCAAAAGATTGAAAGCAGTAAGAACAGAGAATGAATCCGTCAGTAAATGTCATATAAGAGAAATCAGATTAAATAGAAAAGCAGACCTTATGGTCTGCTTTTCTATTACCGCGTAATCAATAAGGCGGCGTTTTTGACGTTTGCTTTTTCTGATCGGCGACAAAGAACAAGAGGCAACATAATAAGGCTGAGCATCCACAGAGCACCGCCTGATGAACCACCGGAAGAACCGCTGTCCGCCGGCGAGCCATTCTGAGAATCATCGTTATTATCGTTACCGTCCTCCTGTGGAATATCATCCGTGATTTCTTCTTCAGGGGAAGGTGTACCATAAAGGTAAAAAATATCGCCACTGTTGCTCCAGAATCCATCCAGCTGAAGATATTGTTTGCCATTACTGGTTGTCCGCAGATAGAAGTCCTGATCAGCCATCATTTCAATTCTTGTATCTGAAAAGTCAGAGGTTGAAACCAGAATTTTAGCAATGACCGAATATCTGTAATACGCCTCTGGATCTCGTATAGATAAAGTCAGCGCCACATAAAAACGTCCATCTGAAATCCACACGCCCTCAATATCCGCGGATACGCCTTCAGGTATGTTTATAAGATTACCGGAGAGAGAATCAATATTCAGCTGTTGCAGTGTTTCGCCCTGATCGAAAGAGTAGTAAATATCGTCCGTGTAATCGTCGGCAATAATGAGCATATCTTCGGCAAAATACACATCACCCACGTCCTCATACGGATCAGTCCAGTCACCAACACTATGCCATGTCCAGTCTGTACCATTGTCAGTGTGGCCGTACATCACCTCATCCCAATCGTAGTCATATTCACCGCCGTATCCGTAGTAGCCGATGACACTGACACTGCCATCTTCATCCTGAACATAATCCAGGACGTAGAAACCGGCCACATCGCCATCATCAGGTGTGCCTTCCGGGAAAGGTGAAAGTTCAGTCCAGCTGCTTTCCCCGGCGGAGCGGAAATAGAATTCAGTGTCGTATGCTTCGCCGTCGACCAGATACAGAGTGTCACCGTTATTAAAAAAGAAAAAGGTGCTATAAGGCGTTGGATCATTTTCCGGTCTCTCGCCGTTATAGGTCCAGCTTTGTAAATCGGAAGAAACGTACAACTCTTTTGCGTCGAAACCGCCAGCGGAGGCCAGGTACTGATTCAGAGCTTCGTTGTAATAAAGTCCATCAAGCAACTCTATTTGGCCACTGTCCTGCCAGTTCTGCAGATCCGTGGAGGATTGTATGAAAAAGGTCTCATCATCCTCGTCAGCGTAATAGCCATCTAAAGCGAGAACATAATGACCATTAAGATAATCGATAGAAGATGCGTGCGGAGATCCGGATAAGACCTGCACACCATCTTCATCAATTTTTATCAATGGATTGACAGGGCTCACGTAGAACAAAGCACCGTTTGCCTCATAAGCCCTGCTGACATAATCCCATCCAGAGCCTTCTCCCACCGGCATCCAGTGATCGGTGTATTCAGCGTTCACTAACAGGCGCTGCGTTTGCATACTGTCGGGCGAATCAATGCCGTAAACCGCAGAGACACCCGTAGCGGTGAGCACTGTCATATCAGCGCTACCCGGTGCGAAGGTCAGGCTTATCTCAGCGCTGTCTTCGTCATCAAAAGTGCGCACGACGTCAGCAAAACACTGCCAGCTGAAACCGTCATAGCCCCACGAAGTATTCAACGTTGTAGCGTTTTCTGCATCATCACTTAATGCTGCCGAAAAGGACTCACCGCCTGCACTGCCGGCCACACTCACCTGCAGATCGCCTTCCCATACGTCAGGCAAAGCTATACAGACAGATAACTGATCGTCTCCATCTGCACCGGCACGCCAGTCGCGATCGATGGTAGCAAGGCCATCCTCATCCTGATAATAGGTATGGGCAGCGTAAGATTGACCAGCAGCCAGTGTTGCGACAACCGCCGCCAGCAGTCTGAATTTCATCGTTCCTTCCGGGCTTATAACGCTATACAGCTCAGCCTGTTATAAACCGGTATTTGAACGGACTATCCGCAGGCTTAGTATCCTGCAAAAGATTGAAACGCCTGATGCGTATTTCTGAATGGCGGTAAAGTTCCTGACCAGGATACAAAAAACGGCCAAAGCCGCCGTTACGACGGAACCATACAGGCAGGCTCTTGCCATAAAGCGACCGGCACCCAAACACATGCAACCTTATGGATATTTATGAAAACGTTAGTCAAAACTGAATGGCAAAAGCTGGCGGTGGCCTCCGTTGCCATCATGTCGGCCATCACATCTGTCAGTGTTATGGCAGACGATAAACTACCGGCGCCGGTACAGGCTCTGCAGGCACAGGGCCTCAAAGTCATCGACTCCTTCTCTGCCCCCGGCGGTCTTACTGGCTACGCGGCCAGCGCCAATGGCCGGCCGTTAATTCTGTATGTCACCGCTGACGGTGAACACGCCATCATCGGCACTATGGTCGATAAAGACGGCGAAAACCTCAGTGCTGAGCCTGTGGAAAAGCTGATCATGGGCCCGCAGAACAAAAAAGCCTGGTCACTGCTGGAAAGTGAAAGCGCCTGGGTCGCCGACGGCAGCGACAAAGCCAAACATATTGTCTATATGTTCGATGACCCTGAGTGCCCTTATTGCCACCGCTTCTGGCAGGCAACCCGCTCCTGGGTAGACTCCGGTCAGGTGCAGATCCGCCATGTTCTGGTGGGCGTTATTTCTGCCAAAAGTCCGGATGAGTCCGCTGCAATCCTGGCCGCGAAAGATCCGGCTAAAGCTCTGGCCGATCATATGAACAGCACCAACAGCGGCAAGCCTACACCGCTGGATATCAGCACAGTGACGGATAAAGCCAGACAACAGGTCAGTAAAAATGAAGATCTGATGAGTGCCCTTAACGTCGGGGGCACACCGTCCATTTACTATCCGAAAGCAGACGACAGCATTGGTTTTGTTGGCGGCATGCCACAGCCAGGACAGCTGGCGGAAGTGATGGGCAGCCCGGATTTCAACTGATTAACGCCTGATTAACCCTTTATCCAGGGCTGATACAGAAAGCGCAGCAGAGGCTTCCTCCGCTGCGCTTTTTTCGTTTCCCGCCAGAGTCAGGGGCCCGCATTTATTGATCAGTGGTGGCGGAGAGAAGCCACTACTGATCACTGACCACACGCACATCCTCGACCAGCACCAGCTCACAGGAGCCATCACCGGTATCGTTACGGGTCAGTGAACTGATCCAGCGCCACCCATCCGGCGCATCAGCGCGGATCAGCTGACCGCTCAACTCAATCAAATCGCCCTCACGGATATCATTCAGACGATCGGCTATCAACTGATTGGCCGGAACCATGTGCATATTGGCGCTGTGCGTTTGCACGCTGCGCAGCGGAATCGGTAACTGCTGTGCCCGCCAGCGATACCAGCGCCCGGATTGGCTGATGTCGAAAGCTGCTATTACCTCTGGGTCTGCCATCGGCCCCCAGCCTAAAGCCAGATCCATTGGCGACAGATCGGCTTCGCGGCCAAACGTATAATCCTTACGGCCAAGCACCCGGGCAGATATTTCAAACTGCTCCTGTAAGGGTGTAATGCGATATTCACCAATACTCAGCTGGCCGCCAGTATCCCGCACATCATCAACCGACGGCGATGATTGCAGCCACCAGACCACGGCAATCACTATCACGACCAGAATAAGATTTTTCATTATCTGCTTCCCGCCCACATAATCGTAGTTGCATAAACATCGCACCCATTTAACGGGAGAGTAGCACTGCACAGAAAGTCGTGGAACAGAATGCCGTCTGACACACTGAGAATTGATATACGGAATCAGAATCCGCCTGGTGATTTAAAAGCCCAATGACGACCGAAGAAACCCGAATCCCCGGCAATCCCGAACACGTCCAGGTAACAGACGACAGGCAATAAAAAGGACAGATCACTCTGTCCTTTAACTAACGGCTTTCAGCCTGTACTTAGCCTTGGTCTGGCTTATAGCTTTTCTGTTATACAGGCCTTATCAGAGTCATTCATAAAGCCACCCTGATGAGGGTGGCATTATTATCAGGCTGCTTTTTTACGTACACCCGCCAGTGGCAGTAAAACCAGACTCAGCCAGAACAGACTGCCGCCGGAGTGAGACGAGTGGCCGGAAGCCTGCTCATCAGGTTGCTGACTGTCATCACTGTCGGGGTTCTGATCTTCTGCCGGTTGCTCTTCCAATGAATCAGTCTGAGGTGGCGTATAATATTGATAAGCTTTTGTGGTCTCAAATAAATCATATAGTGACGATTCCTTATACCAATACAAATACTTATCCTGAATACTGACAAGAACCCCATTTTTTTCTGCTGCGATCAAGGAAAATGATGAAAAATCACTGGTCGAAATTACCAGATCTGGGTAAGAAACGCCTGAGATGTCATACAACCGGATATTCAGATAGAACATATCGCCCACTGAAACGACATCAGTTAAGTAAGCATACTGAGAGATATCACTACCAATAAAATCAGCAAGAAGATCATTTGTGTTCTTTGACTGCCAACTCATTCCATCATCGTCTGAATATACGATGTCAGCTCCAGGATAATTTCCCCAAAGTACTACATAGTTTTGATTTTTTTCAATTGAACTCAACGAGTAGTCAAACTGGACAGGTGTCAAACTCCAACGCCAATCAGATCCAGTAGATGTAGTTCCGTACCAATATGAATTATTCCCGCTATTGTCATTCCCCGATATTATTACTTCTACCGAATCATCTTTATCCTGAAATGCAGAGACTCCGGCATAATTACCTCCGGTGTTAAGAATGGATTCTGGTAAATCTGTGAGTGGATTCCAGTTTGCTTCTGCTGAACTTCGGACGGATATTATGCCACCTTGCTGAATACCACAGGAGAGTGATACTCCATTATCAAGGGTAAAATATTCAATAAATCGGGGATATACATTCTGCGGTATATCTTCCATTTCCTGCCAATTAACCAGATCTTCCGACTCATATCCCCGATTTCCATGCCCAAGCATTAAATACTTATTCCGCAACTCATCATACTTAAAGCTGTCATAGATATTACTAGTGATCGGTCTTTGAATAGGGCCAATCCAGGATTCAGGATTCTCGGTATAGTAATAAGAATCATATGTCAGAATAAAAAATCGATCATTGAGATAGTAAAAATCACCTGTAACAGGTGTATTACCTATGATATTAAAACCATTTTCATCAAGTTTAATAATATTACCTTCACCGTCATGGCCGCTGTCGACAAGATAGTAGACCGCTTCATTGGTATTGATGCCTTGCCTACCCAAAGCAGTATCCAACTCCTCAGTATCCCAATGCGCTGCATCAATACCCGGTGCTATCAGCTGGTGACTCTGTAGATTTTCAAGATAGCTAAATGGCTTAAAAGAATCGTCTAAGTCAGCATCTTTAAATCCAAGACTGGTGAATATCAACTGATCATCTGATTCAGGAGTAAACGCAAATTCAACAGAGCTTCTGTTTGTTGCAGCATAATGTCTTTCGGAATCTTCGTAGCAATGCCACTCATATCCTGTCAATGGTAAAGCTGTTGTTAGTTCAGCACTATCGAAACTTTCGGCAACTGATATGAATTCAATATCAGTATCTTCATACAAATCGTGAGATGTTCCACTGAAAGAGACCGAGAGTTCTCCTGAGAAGCCAGATGGCAGAGCGATACATCCTGACAACATCAGTTCATTAGCTTGATCTCCGGACTCCATTGTTCTTACAACAGAGGCCTGTCCCTCTGGATTCTGTATAACGGTTCGCTGCCCGTCATAAAATTTATAGCCTGAAAAGGTCGCCAGGCTGGTCATAAGCAGTAAATTCAGACTCATGTATTTCCCCAATGCTATAAACCGCCTCGATGGGCGGCAAAAATTAAAACGCGGGGATTTTACCAGCGGTAAAAATACTTAAAACGACTTAATTGAAGTTTACTGGCAACTTATTGACATAACTTACAATAGAGAAATCATGGGTGAAACGATGCGTCAGACAATTACTTTTGTTGTCACATACAAAACATCAGTACAACTTAAATATGTATAATAAAAATCAATTAACATCAGAATAACAACAATCAGTATATGCCCATAAAGAAATACATGTCAGCAATCTGTTTTAAGCAGACATGAATGATTCAGTAAACAGAAATCAAAGTATAAGAAAGGTCTGGGCCGATACGAATGAACAAGTGTTGATGCATATAAAAAGAGCAGCTTTAGCTGCTCTTCGGAATTCCTGATTCTGTGGTTCTGACGCTTCAGCGTTCATGCGCTCTTACGACGCAGCCCAGCCAATGGCAACAGTATCAGACTCAGCCAGAACAGACTGCCGCCGGACTTAGAAGAACCATTGAGCACCTTTTCAGCCGGTTCAACATCTGGATTATTAACGGGGTCATTAACCGGGTCCTGATTGACAGGAGATTCTTCTTCATTTTCCGAATTATCTTCTGCAGGTGTTTCTGTTTCCACAACCTGAGGAACGTAACGATAAATATCCGTGGTATTTCCGTTCACACGGTCCTGCTGCACAAACAGATAAACACCATCTGCCTGCTGCGCATACAGGCTGTCACGACGATAAACAGATACGACATTGAAAGATTCAAAATCGGTTGTGGCAACCACCATACCCTGCAGAAAATTCATCATGCCATACATTGATGAACCAATACTCAACAAATAAACCCCATCCCGATACATCATGCCCTGTACGGCAATATCAATATCGTCCGGATACGGAATCAGCTGCTCTTCAATTACATCCGTATTTACGCTGTTCCAGTTCAGTCCGTTGTCTTCCGTCCAGATGATGGTTGATTCGCTAGCGGAATTCCAGACAACGGTTTTATCAGTGCTGAGCACCATGTTATTCAGATAAATCTCCTCTGCTGGCAGAGGGATCTGATTCCAGGTCCAGTCAGCCCCATCGTCGCTGGTGCCAATAAAAAAGGCCGGGGAAGACCCGAGGTCAAGACCTGTGACTAACAGCCGGAGTTGTCCATCCTCTCCCATCGCACTGGCGATAACATTAAAACCACCTGAAATTTCAGGAAGATCGCTCACCGCCTGCCAGGATGCAGTTGAGGAGGCACGATAGATCAGTGGGAAATTATTCGTGCTGGCGTATGCCACAGCAGCATCATTGGCGAAAAAATACAGGGGGTAGTCATCCGGGTTCATAGCAGGATGAATCAGCTCTTCACTTTCCCAGTTCAACAGATCGGCGGAAACATAGCCCAGTGCGTCACCGGATTCATCATCATAACCATAAGCGACATAAACATTACGGGCAGTGTCAAAGTGAATTTTCCGGATCTGGCCAGCCACACTGACGGCATCACTCCAGACGGTCAGATCGGCTGAGTAACGGATATCCGTGTGCATCTCAGGCGAGTATTCTGTACTAACGCTGACAAACATATTATTGATAAAGAATATGGCATCCACTACAGGTGCATTCGCCAGCGTGGTTACACCGTTTTCATCCAACCGATAAAATTCTGCCGATTCACCCGATGCACTTTGTTTGCTCTGTAGCAGGTACAATCCGTTTTCAGTGGCTAAATGCAGATAATTATCTGAATTAAGACCCTGACTGACCAGTTCCCAGTGGCCGGCGTCAGATTCATCCGCGATTAACTGGTGACTTGCCAGACTATATAAATAATAGAAGGCTTCTGGTCCAGGTGATGGAGGTTCACTGTTGCCAAATGCGGTAAACACCATCAGATTATCCCGATCCGGAATAATGCTATAGGTAAATACCCCATCAGTATCCGACGTATAGTTTCTGGAAATATCGACATAACACGTCCATTCGTAGCCACCAATAGGTAAAGCCAGTTCTATACTGCCAGTCTTTTCTGACGATTCAGGTGGCACAACTAAAAATTCAGTCTGCCCGGTTGCTTCATCTTCGTAAGTACCTTCACCAAAAACTGAGATCTGTCCGGAAAAGTCTTCTGGTAAGGCCACACACCCTACCATAGCCGCTGACATCGATCCGGGTGCACCTGACATATAAGCCTGACGCTGAATTTCTGTCGCGCTTTCAAGGTCAGTCAAATAGGTTCTGTCACCGCCATCGACATAGCAGCCGCTCAACACGGACGCACCTAAAATTAGTGATAATTTTCTCGCCATAAATCCCCCAGCAAATGTAAAACCTGGTATCAGGTTGTTTTTATTTGTAAGCAGGGAATTTAACAAAATGAATATGACATCAGTGAGATTTAATTCTGCAGACGTTAAAAAATATTCAGTAAATACGACATCTATAATTAACGCTGACAAATTAAGTAACGTCGCTGACAAGGAGTGTCAGAATGTTGCTATTTTCGACTCCATAAAAAATTCAGAAAAAATTAAATTTTTGAATATCAGGCCCAAAGTAGCATTGCCATACGCGGCAATACACAAATGATAATTCCGCGTAGTTATTTATATAGAAATCATTTCAGTCAAAGCCAATGAGCTGATTCAGTAACTTTTTTAGTTATTCTGTTATCAGTCACTCTTTCATCAGTCATTGGCTTTATGTTCAGGCCCGGCGCAGGCGCAATGCATTACCCAAAACAAACACGCTGGACATCGCCATAGCAGCAGCAGCGATCATGGGCGACAGCAGGATGCCAAAGAAGGGATAAAGCACACCGGCGGCCAGTGGAATCAAAAGTACGTTATAGCCAAATGCCCAGAACAGGTTCTGCTGAATATTACGTAATACGGCATGACTCAGAGCCTGGGCGCGTGGAACTGAACTCAGGTCGGCATTCATCAACACCACGTCAGCGGCTTCTATGGCCACGTCAGTACCTGAACCAACGGCAATCCCCACATCGGCGTCAGCCAGTGCCGGGGCGTCATTCAGACCATCACCAACAAATGCCACTGCTCCATAGCGTTCGCGTAACGCCTGCAGCGCATTCACCTTGCCGTCCGGTAATACGCCAGCAACAACCTCATCAATACCCAGCTGACGCGCAATCGCATCGGCAGTGCGCTGGTTATCACCGGTAATCATCGCGGTTTTAATGCCCTGCTGGCGCAAGGTACGGATTGCTTGTGCGGCGCTGTCACGCACGGGATCAGCCACGGCAATAATGGCCGCCAGCTGATGGTCGATAACAACAAACAGGCGGGTCTTTCCTTCTGCCGCCAGTGCATCAGACACTTGCTGAACAGCAGATGTATCGATATCCAGACTGCTCAGTAAGGCATCACCCCCAATGGCTATCTGATGCCCTTCGACATTTGCCTGCAGGCCGATACCGGCTTTTACCTGCACATCCGAGGCGCTGCACAGAGGCAGTTTTTTATCGTCTGCAGCCTGCACAATGGCGCCCGCCAACGGGTGTTCCGACTGACGTTCAGCCGCTGCGGCCCAGCGCAGCAGATTATCCTGTGAATAATTTCCCTGGGGCAGGATATCGGTAACAACAGGTTTACCCAGCGTCAGCGTACCGGTTTTATCAAAGGCGATGACTTTGCTGTTGTTCAGAGTCTGCAGTGCCTGACCTTTATGAAATAAAATACCCAGCTCCGCACCGCGTCCGGTGCCGACCATGATCGAGGTTGGCGTTGCCAGCCCCATGGCGCAGGGACAGGCAATAATCAGTACCGCAACGGCGTTAATTAACGCGAAGCTGATGCCCTGATCAGGCCCGGATACCAGCCAGACAATAAAGGTCAGTATTGCCGCCGCCATCACCGCCGGGACAAAAATTCCGGTCACTTTATCCACAGCCGACTGGATCGGCAGCTTGGCCGCCTGCGCCTGTTCGACCATCTGAATAATCTGTGCCAGACGGGTTTCTTTTCCGGTATGAGTGACTTCTGTGGTTAATACGCCATGGCCGTTTACTGTGCCGCCGGTCACGTCCATACCAGTGGATTTAACCACCGGCACAGGCTCGCCAGTCAGCATAGACTCATCCACTGAGGATTCGCCTTCGGTCACAATGCCATCTGCCGCAATACGTTCACCCGGGCGGATGATTAAGCGGTCGCCACGGCGCAACTGATCGACATTAATGTCCTCTGTGCTTCCATCTAAGGTTAAACGCCGGGCGGTTTTTACCTGCAGTCCGATCAGATGCTGTACCGCAGCGCCGGTGCGCCCTTTGGCTCTGGCTTCAAGATAACGGCCAAGCAGAATCAGTGTGACGATCACCGCAGCCGCTTCAAAATACAGATGGCGGCTGTTTTCCGGTAACAGATTTCCGGCAAAGACCACTACAGTGGAATATCCCCAGGCAGCCAGACTGCCCAGCGCCACCAGCGAATTCATTTCCGGTGCACGGCGCAGCAATGCGGGAATACCGATGGCAAAAAAACGCCGCCCCGGAAACATCAGCACAACGGATGTCAGCACAAACTGAATCAGGCCGTTAACGGTTTCCCCCAGGGTATTCTGAATCCAGTTATGCAGACCCATGTGCGAGCCCATAGACAAGACAAATACCGGGAGCGTCAGTATGACTGCCAGCCAAAAATCCTTTTTCAGCTGGCGCTGTTCTTTCCCCGGCGTTCGCTGTCATCCTCCTTGTCTTCGCTTAACGGCGTCGCCTCATAGCCGGCGTCTTCCACGGCAGCGATTAACTGAGCGTTATCCACATTGCCGCTCAACGCTTCGATAAAGGCTTTCTCTGCCGCCAGGTTGACGCTCACGCTGACCACTCCCGGCAGTTTTTTCAGTGCTTTCTCCGTGTGGTTAACACAGGATGCGCAATGCATACCGGTGACGCGCAGTTCGAATTTTTCGGTTGGCACGCCATAACCGGCGTCCACAACCGCCTGCTGCAACACGCTGGCCTCAATGCCGGAATCTGTGGTGATATCGGCTTTTTCGCTGGCCAGATTGACACTCACCTGCTGCACCCCGGCGACCTTGTTAAGCGCTTTTTCGACCCGGCCAACACAGGATGCACAGTGCATATCAGTTACCGGCATTTGCAGATGCACAGTATTGTCAGAGCTCATGGCAAACCTCCTTATCCATTCTTTGTTAATGGATTAAGGATAAAGCTTACCACCATGGGAAGGTCAACAAGAGGAAGGGCAAAAAGAGGAAGGGCAAAAAGAGGAAGGTCAACAAGGGAAAGGAAAAGCAGTGTATCAGCAGGTTGAACAGCCCTTATCCTTGCCGTAGATACCTGGCTCCGGCGTCGACAGATGATCAAGGATGGAGCACTGCGGGCAGTCATCGCCGCTGCAGGCGCTGATCATGGATTGCAGTGTCTGCTGCATCGACCGGAGTTCGGCAATTTTATTTTCCACTTCCTGCAGATGCTGCTGTGCCAACGTTTTTACTTCGCGCGCACTGCGCTGTGGATCATCCCACAGGTTGAGCAGGTTGCGGATTTCATCAATGGAAAAGCCCAGCATCCGGCAACGGCGGATAAAACCCAGCCGGGCAATATCCTGCTCGCCATATTGGCGGTAGCCGGAATCCGTTCGCGCCGCTTCCGGCAGCAGGCCAGTGGCTTCATAGTGGCGGATCATTTTGGCGGTTACCCCCGCCTGTTTCGCTGCTTCACCAATGTTCATATCAGCTCCCACTGTCCGACTAAGAATTGGAATGCACTGGATGCACTGCAATGAAGTGAACTGCAGTGAATCAGATCCGGTCCAGTTCCAGCACCTGCTGCCCATCCAGAATCAAACCACGATCGTGAGTATTGGCAACCACCAGCTTATGCTGCCAGTGCTCTGCCAGGCGGGCAAAAATACGCCGCGCCAGGGCCGCGTCCATGCCTGCAGCCGGTTCATCCAACAGAATAATCTGCGGATTCATCAGAATAATGCGCGCCAGCCCCAGCCGTTTGCATTCACCACCGGACGGCTGCCATTCGCCATCACCGAGCCAGGTATCCAGCCCCTGAGGCAGATTCTCTGCCCACTGATCCAGTTCCACCAGCGCCAGCGCCGCCATTAAGGCAGCGTCGCTGTGACTGTGATTCAGACAAAGGTTATCGCGCAGCGGCGCTTTAATAATATCAATACGCTGTGGCATCAGGGCCAAAGGCTGCCCTGCTGTGCTATCCGATATGCTATCCGAAGCGCGATTTGCAGACTGATCAGCACTCTCCGGAATAAAACCCACCGGAATAAAACCCACCTGAATAACACCGGAATTGGCCTGCAACTGACCCGACAGCAAAGCAATCAACGTACTTTTGCCGCGACCACTGGCACCACAGATCCAGTGCCAGCCACTCTGATGTTCATTGCCTTCCTGCTTTGAGCCAAAGCGATAACTGAAATCAGCGAACACCGGCTGCGGCTGAGTCGGGTAGCGGTAAGTTAAATTATCCACAACCAATTGCGGCTGCTCTGCCTGAATAAACTGACAGCTGTCCTGCTTATCCGCCTCAGCGGACTGTTCACCGGCCTGTGGATTTATCTCCTGTAAACGCACCAGCGCCTGCATGCCCAAACGGTAAGAGGCCATCACCGGGCTGGCATTAATCAGCACTTCGCCAACCCCCAGCGACAACAGCAGCAGCATAAACACGTTGGCCCCGGCCAGCTCACCCGCACCGTAAGCAACAAAGCCCTGCCAGAACACCAGCAGTGTCATGGCAATCAGACACAGCTGAGCGATTAACAAAATGCCCTGCTGTTTATCCACCGAGGCATTTTCCTGTTCGTCCCCGGCCCGGGCAATCGCGGTCAGCTGTTCGCCGCTGCTTTGCAGACGACCATGCAGCGCCAGCGTGCGCATATTGCTTAACAGCGAGCTGGATTCACGCCACTGCTCTGTGCGCAGCTGATGGACGTTATCCTGAGTCTGCAGAACCTGACGGCTGTACAGCACCGGCATCACCACTGCCGCCAGCAACAGCGGCACAATGGCCCAAACCAGCGTCTGAGGCAACACCAGTGCCAGTGTCAGCAGGTAGCCCAGCACCACCGCCAGCGAAACCGCAGCCGGCAATATCGCCGACAGATAAATCGACTCAATATATTGGATATCCTGCATTAACCGGCTGGAGGATTCATGCCGGTTGAGCTGAGTTTCCTGCCATGGACGACGGGCGATAAAACGGAATAAATCGGCCCGCAGATGGGAAATAATGCGGAACGTCGCTTCATGGCTGGTAATGCGTTCGCCATAGCGACCTAAGGTGCGCGATATGGAAAAGCCACGCACCATGGCACCGGGCGTAAAGAAATTAAATTCCAGTGCTGCCAGCGAACTTAACGCTCCGGCCAACGCCGCCGCACTGATAAACCAGCCGGATACCGCCAGCAGAGCGATACCGGAAAAGGCTGTTAACACCGCCAGAAAAATCCCCAGCAGGGCCATTTTTTTCTGTTGCGATAACAGCTTAAAATAATGTTGTTTAAGAGGATTCATATTATTGCTCCCCCTCACTGGATTCTGCGCTGTGCCGGCTCAGCGTGATTTCACCATCGAAGAAATTCTGCTCAGCCAAACGATGGCTGGCCATGATCAGCATGCCACCCTGCTGCGCGTAATGGTTGAGACGTTCGATAAAAGCCGCTGCCGTATCTTCATCCAGGTTGGCTGTCGGTTCATCCAGCAGTAACAATGCCGGCTTGTGCAGGAACACCCGCGCCAGCGCGATACGCTGAGCCTGACCGCCGGATAAATAGCCGCCGCTGTCACTGATCATGTAGTCCAGACTACGTGGCAGAGATTTCACCAGCTCGTCTATCTGAGCTTCTTTTAACGCCGCGTACAGTTGCTCGTCAGTGAATGATTGCCCCAGCGTCAGATTATCGCGGATACTGGCAAACAGCAGTTCCGGCTTCTGCGACATATAGCCGATCTGGGCAAACCAGCCGCTGCACTGAAACACAGTCTGGGCGGTACCATTGATGCAAATTTCGCCATGAGCGGGCAAACGCAGGCCAGCCAGGGTATCCAGCAAGGTGGTTTTGCCCGACCCCGAAGGGCCGTTCAGCAACAGGCGCTCCCCCGCATTCAGCGTAAAACTCACTGGCGCATGCACTGCATGCTGCGCGTCACCACTCTGCAGGTTATCCACACTCAGTTGCTGCAAACCAGGAATATCAGCAGTAGCTTGTTGTGGGTTGTGTTGTAAGTGCTGCTGATAGCAGGCATCCAGTTTCATTAAATGCTCAGCCACGCTCACCGCATCGGAGCGATCGTGATACAGCGCCCCCATTTTACGCAGCGGTTTATAAAACTCCGGCGCCAGCATCAGCAGGAAAACACCATGGAATAATGCATAACCTTCGGCATAACTGCCGAAGCTGTATTTATCGAGAAAGAACAGCCCCAGATAGACAGCAATAATGGCCACACTGATGGCGCTGAAAAACTCCAGCAAAGTGCCGGATAAAAACGATAAACGCAGCACGCTCATAGTGGAGGCACGGTAGCTTTCCGACTGCTCAAACAGGCGGTCACCTTCCTGCTCTGTGGTGCCTGCCAGCTGCAGCGCCTGCAGGTTTTTCAGCCGGTCAGCCAGTAAGTCGCCAAGACGGTTCAGCTGTTCAATATTTGCGCGGCTGGCATCGGCGGCTTTAAAGCCCACCAGAATCATAAAAATCGGTACCAGTGGCGCAGTAAAAATAAAAATCAGCGGCACCAGCCAGCTATAAAAAGCCGAGGCAATAATGATCGCCAGCGGCATCAGAACGGCGAGATTTTTCTGCGGAATAAAATCGGCAAAATAACCGCGTTGCTTGTCGATTTCTGTGGTCAGCAGGTTGCTGACTTCCGCCGGATTAAACTGCGGGAATAATCGGATATTCAGCCCAAAGCACCGTTGCAGAGCGTATTCACGCAAGGCAGCGCGAATTTTAGTACTGCCGCGGTTACCGATCCGTCCCTGTACCCAGGCAGCGATTTCACGCACCACCAGCACGACCGCCAGCGCCAGCCATTCATCGCTGGCAGGCAGAATATGGTCATCCAGATATACCGCGCTATTCAGATAACGGGCAACCAGAAAGGCCAGGGCAATGGTCATTGCCACCTGTACCAGCCCGAGCAGAGTGGAAATACTGTTCTCAGTACGGGCGTGACGGCCAAAATATTTCAGCAGTTCCGTGGCTTTGGCAAACTGCGGCGTAGCATCCTGCTCACGCACTGACGCGTTCTCGGTCAAAACTTCGGCCTCCGGCTCAGGTGTCGGTTGGGTTAGCTGAATATCGGTCTGGGCTGTTTTGCTAGGTAGTTACTGTGTATGACCACCGGTCGTACACCTGTGCGGCATCTGTTCAGCAGCGCAGATTATAGCCGCACAGATACTAGCAGAAGGCCGGAACGACCGGCACCCGCTGCGACCATTCGCCTCTGTACAGAACCCGGGGAAGTAAAGGCTGCAGCCGGGTCAGCGCCGGCTGATATGACGGATATCCTGCAGACCGTCACCGCTCAGCTCGTACGCTTTACCAAAGCCTGCGGTATAGCTGCCGCTGTGGGCTGTTAATTCCATCAGGTGAAAGTCGTTGAGTGTGCGCAGCAAAGGCATCATCTTGGGGAATTTGATTTCCATCTGATTGAGCGTTTCTGTCCATTCAGCCGTTTCCCGCGCCACCTCAGCAGCCGTGATCTGTACGCTGGCGCGCTGGCGGGCAAAGATGTTGTTGCTGTTACTTTCGTCTTCGATAAACAACAGGCTGGCGCTTTTATTACGCAGCAGGTTGCGTGTGTGCAACGCCAGTTCAGAGACGAAAATATAGTATTTGCCATCACGTACCAGCACAGGTGCATAGCTGGCTTCCGGCACTGGGGTATCGCCTTCATCATTGATGGTTGCCAGCATCACGCTGTCGAAAGACGCCACAAAAGCGTGAAACTCACGCAGCGCCTGCTTCAGTAATTTTGGGTCGTTCTGATCGGCCATGAGTTACTCCGCAAATTTATCTGTTGCCCGGATCAGCTGATCCAGAATGCCAGGCTCAGACATGGCGTGTCCGGCGGCTTCAATAATATGTAATTCGGTATCCGGCCAGGCTTTGGCCAGATTCCACGCGTATTTCAGCGGGCACGGCATATCAAAACGGCCATGCACAATCACCCCGGGAATCCCTTTTAATTTGTGCGCATCACGCTGCAGCTGACCTTCGTCCATCCAGCCGGCGTTCATAAAGAAGTGATTTTCGATACGGGCAAAGGCCAGCGCGAACTGATCGCCGCCAAAGTCATCGACCATGGCTTCATCCGGCAGCAGTGTCACTGTGCCGCCTTCCCACTGGCTCCAGGCTTTGGCGCAGGCCAGCTTCTCAGCTTCGTTATCACCGGTTAAACGCTTATGGTAAGCGGCCATCATATGGCAGCGCTCATTCTCCGGAATAGGGGCAATAAAACGTTCCCATTTTTCCGGATGCATTTCCGACACACCGAACTGGTAGTACCAGTTAAGCTCCGCCTGGGTCAGAGTATAAATACCGCGCAGTACCAGTTCGGTGACCCGTTCAGGATGGGTTTCCGCATACGCCAGTGACAGCGTCGAACCCCAGCTGCCGCCAAACACCAGCCATTTTTCAATGCCGCACATCTCACGCAGGCGCTCGATATCATCCACCAGATGCCAGGTGGTATTGGCCTCTAAGCAGGCATGAGGTGTGGAGCGCCCGCAACCGCGCTGATCGAACAACAGCACATCGTATTTTGCCGGATCAAATACGCGCCGGTGCGATTCGTTACAACCACCACCCGGGCCACCGTGTAAAAACACCGCCGGCTTGGCGCCGGGAGTACCAACACGTTCCCAATAAATCTGATGGCCATCACCCACATCCAGCATGCCGGAAGCGTAGGGTTCGATGGGCGGGAAGTAGGTGCGCAGGTCGTCAGCGACGTCTGATGTATGAGTTGTGTTGGACACAGCATTCTCCGGGAAATGTTATAGATCTTTTATCTATGAACACTCTTTCATTAATAAAACAATCATCTTAATGGATGTAGCATTGGCGCCGATGTAACTGAGCATGCCATGCCATAGGGATAATGCCATGAAAATTACTCAATCTCAGGTTCAGCTCAGCGGCCGTCAACAGGATACTCTGTTGTCAGCCTTTTTCACCGGTCAGTCCGTACGCGTGACCTCCGGTCAGTCCGGTGGCAACGGGGCATCGTCTGCCGAAGCCGGCATTCAGCTGTCATTAAGCCGCCGCATTCATGAACAACAACAGGTCACGCACAGCAGTCAGGTGACTGACAATAACGGTACTGTGCAGAATTACGCTTCACAGTTGATCAGCGAGCGCCTGCTGGAACTCACCGACCAAACGCGCCTCAGCGTGTTCGCCGTTAACCCCAGAGGAAGCAGCATGGGGCTGGGAATTGAAGTCGAAGTGCAGAGCATTTTCAAACTGGAAGAAAGCTCAGCATTAAATTTCGAAGCCCTTGGTCAGGTCACCACCGAAGACGGCCGCCAGATCGATTTTATGATGGCGCTGGAGTTCAGCCGCAACACGCAGGTGGAGCAGACCAACAGCTTCCGCGGCCAGCTCAACCTGATCGACCCGCTGATGATTAATCTTAACGGCGGCGCAGTGGAGTTAACCAATCAGTATTTCAGTTTTGATCTTGATGCTGATGGACACAATGACCAGGTCGCGCAGACCGCCGCCGGCAGTGGTTATCTGGTATTTGATAGAAACGGCAATGGCGAAATTGACGACGGCAGTGAAATGTTCGGCCCGCAAAGCGGCTACGGTTTCGACGAGCTGGCGCAGTACGATGACGATGGCAACGGCTGGATTGACGAAAACGATGCCATTTTCAGCCAGCTCGGTGTGATGCAGTTTAACGAAGACGGCTCATACGTTCAGTCGGCGACAGAAGCAGGACTGGGCGCCCTGTACCTCGGCTCGGTTGGTTCTGAGTATGAAATTCTGAATGACGATGGCGATGTTCAGGGTGTGATTAAAGGCAGTGGTGTCGCGCTCAGCGAAAGTGGTAATACGCTGTTACTGCAGGAAGTGCATCTGCAAAAATTCCCGCAGCTTAGCGATCCTTTTTATGACAGCGCCAGAGATTTTACCGGCACAGATTTCAGCGCCGTTATTCCAACGGAAAATAATGACGGCGCTGAAGGCATCCGGATTGAATCGGCGCTCAGCTTTTTCCAGTTTGATAACACCTTGTTAAACAGCCGCAATGCTGAGACTCACGCCAGCCTCAAGCGCGAAGATGACCCGACCTCCGACGCAGCTATTATGCGCGCCACCGAGGAGGAAACAGCCGAAGTTCTGGCACGGCTGCGTGCGCAACAGCAGCTGCCAACAGCCTCCGCAGACCAGACGCTCTGGAATCAGGTCACTCATAACCAGGAAGGCAGGCAGCAGAACCTGCAAAGCCAATCGCCTTCAACAAACAGCCAGCCAGACAATTCACAGCGCACAAAGCTGCGCGACTGGGTCATTAATGTGATGCAGAACACCGCACTATTACAGCAACGCGATAACAAGCCTGAATTTGTTATGCGCCAAATGCCGGAGGAAGTTAAACCCCGTTCGTTTAATCTCAGTGACGAAATTGGCGCGCAGAATAAAACTGAGAAAAATAAACTCTCTGATTTACGCGCCGCAATTGAAGAGCTGAAACAGATGCGCCTGCAGCAGCAACAGGGTGAAAAGCATCTGGGCGTATACCGCGCGATAGGACGCATGAATTGGCAAGGCTGAAACACAGAAAATAGTCAGAGCGGCAGTTTTATGCCGCCAGTGAGCGAAGCGGCAAAACAGGCGGACATTATTGTCCGCTTATTTGGTACTTATATCTGACCTTCCGGCCGCTATGCACAGCTGGCACTTTTCCTGCGTTTACCTGAACAATTGCCATTCTTCAGGGCTACTGAACAGGGAGAATACCAATGTTTAATCCAGCCAATACCCCACTGCCACATGAAAGCAGTCTGGCGCGCCTGCCTGCGACGGAGAAGCGCACAACCAACACCACGTCCGGTACCGATGGCGAACCCGGTGGTAACTTCGCTGCTCTGTTGACCACAGAACGCCAGGCGCTGAATCAGGTGCCGGCGGTTGCCGCTGCCACCGATGTCCGCCAACAGACGATGCAATCAGACACTGCTGCTGATAAGCAGTCGCAAAACCCAGTGGCTACTGAACAGGCAGTCACGGGGGAAACTGCTTCGGAAAAATTTCAGGCGTATATGAATAAAAGCGATGCAGAAAAAATCCGTGAATCCATGCTGCAGGAAATGGATTTAACCGAAGAGGAATTCCGTACATTACCGCCGGAAGAGCAGGAAGTCATTAACCGTGAAATTATGGAACGATTAAAGGAGCAGGCCGGTATGAGCAGAACAGGTCCCAATATCGCTGCAACCAGCATAGTGAATCTGATCCAGTTGACCTGACAATTGTTCAGACATTCAGTTTACCCGCTTGTGTGGCGTTTGCGGCAAGCTTCTTTTTCTGCCGGGAGGTTCACCAGCGGCGCATTTTATCTGCCGGCTTTGTGCGCGTGCAGGTTTTTTACCCTGAACAGCACGCAACGGATTTACACCAGCCCCGGGGTTACGTAGGCTCGCTGTTCTTTTGCACCAGTCTCTGCATATAAGGATGTATGTTATGCGCAACGGAAATATCCACCGCCCTTGTTACCGGGTCATCCCGCCGTTTAATTCCTCAATGCTGCAGCCGCTGAAGTCTCTGTTGCGCACCGCCCTGGTTTCGCTCGCGGGTGCTACCGTACTGACCGCCTGTTCGGAACCATCCACCACGGAACCATCCGCCACTACAGCCAGCGCATCCGTTGAGAAGAACGCGGTGTCTGTACCGGCGCAACTGGCGTTTGCGCCACAGTTTCGGCTGGCGCTAGCCGACACCGGCTTTAACGCGCCCACGGTATTTAATTCCGGCGAGCTGGCGGTTAAAAACAGCGACGGTCGCTGGCTGGCAGGCTCAGCTGTTACCCATACGCTTGAGTCTTTGCCGACCAGTTTCGATTTACACAACTATCCGCTGCTGTTGCTCAGCGAGCATCCACAGGACGAACTGACCAGTGAGCTGAGCAGCGATCTGCAGGAACGTTTTCTGGCATCACGCACAGAAGCCGGAATCAGCTACGACCTCAGCAGCCTGCGCATTGATCAACTGCCCGCCAGTGGCACACCACAGCGCATTATTTACAGCGCCTGCCGCGATCAGGCCTGCCTGGGGTTTGTGGTAAAACCAGCGCTCGCCGATGTCATTCTTATGCTGCACGCCTCAGGTCTGGAGCAGCCGTAATTTATTCAGTTACTTAGTGCTATTCAGTAACTCCCGCATTAACTCCTGTCGGCAACAGCAGGGGCATACAGCGGCGATCGATGTGTTTTAAGCGATGTTTTTTAACGGCACAGGTATGCAAAAGATATCCGGACGACACCGGACATAAGATCACAAGTGCCGCCGCCCTTAACCAGATGTAAAAAGAATAAAAAGAAGCAGACATAAAGAAGCCCCGCCTGAAACATCGGTTCAGAGCGGGGCTTTTTTGTTTGGGCAGTCCCTGCCCGGAGCCTTCTGTTACAGAAGCCTCAGATATCGATTACATCAAACGGCACAACCGGATTCACATCGGCATCGTAATCCACACCGGCAACGCCGAAGCCAAACAGTTTCAGGAATTCATCTTTGTATTCCTGATAGTCGGTCAGTTCGCGCAGGTTGTCGTTGGTCAGGGTTGGCCACAGAGCTTTACAGTGTTCCTGTACGTCTTCACGCAGTTCCCAGTCATCCAGACGCAGACGGTTTTCGCCGTCCACTTCTGCAGCCTGACCGTCTTCACGGTACAGACGCTCACGGAACATACGGTTGATCTGTTCGATACAGCCTTCATGAATACCCAGCTCGCGCATTTTCTTGAACGCCATGGCGATGTACAGCGGCATCACAGGGATGGCTGAACTGGCCTGGGTCACAACGCTCTTCAGCACAGCGACGTTAGCGCTGCCATTGAGTGCTTTCATCTGGGCATCAATTGCATGTGCAGCACGGTCGAGGTCTTTTTTCGCTTCGCCTAATGCACCGTTCCAGTAGATAGGCCAGGTAATTTCAGTACCGATGTAAGAGTAAGCAACGGTTTTGCAGCCTTCGGCCAGCACACCGGCTTCGGCCAGAGCAGACATCCACAGTTCCCAGTCCTGACCGCCCATTACAGTAACAGTGTCAGCGATTTCCTGCTCGGTTGCAGGCTCGACTTCGGCTTCAAACAGCACGTCTTTGTTGGTGTCCACGGCGGTGGCTTTATACACCTCACCGATTGGCTTCAGTGCGGAACGCACCACTTCGCCAGTGTCCGGCAGTTTACGGACCGGAGAGGCCAGCGAGTAAACCACCATATCCACCTGACCGAGATCGTCTTTGATCAGTTCGATGGTTTTGGCTTTGGCTTCGTGACTGAAGGCATCGCCGTTCAGGCTTTTCGCGTACAGACCGGCTTCATGGGCCAGCTGATCAAAAGCAGCTGAGTTGTGCCAGCCCGCAGTACCGGCTTTCTTTTCAGTGGCTGGTTTTTCGAAGAACACGCCGATGGTCGCCGCACCAGAGCCGAACGCCGCAGTGATGCGGGATGCCAGGCCATAACCACTGGAAGAACCAATCACCAGAACCTTTTTCGGGCCGTTGGCAACTTCACCCTGCTTTTGGGTGATCTCAATCTGTTCTTTAACATTGGCTTCGCAGCCGGTCGGATGCGTGGTGGTACAGATAAATCCACGGATTTTAGGCGTGATGATCATTGCGGGTATCCTTCGGTGTCAGGGCGTCATCTGGATGGCAGTGCGCAGCACAGGACGATACCCATGCCGTCAGGCCAGCGTATTGGCCTATGTTAGCCGCCATCAATGACAGTTTTTCAACAATGGCGTCAGCTTATAGCAGTCAACTCTGGTCGGGAAGTTTAAACAACTGTGACCATTGGGCATGATTTCAACAGAGCACGACGGTGCAGTGCATGGCGGGAGGTAATGGCGGCAGCGGAGCACCCGCTGCCGTCAACATCAGTCAGAACGCGCCTCAGGCTGCGCCGGCACTCTTCAGTGCTTCTGCGTATTCAACACCTTTGCTGTGCGAAGCAATGGTCTGCAGCAGGGTAACGCCATCAGCGTTTTTAGCGTTCAGGTCGTGACCTTCTTTTTTGAACAGTTCGACGTAATCGGCGAACGTTTCCGGCACCATGTGGCGGTAAGCACGGATCGCGGCGATGTAATCGGCGTCGCTGCCGTCGTAGCTGTTGGCGCTCAGGAATTCGCGCAGCATGTCTTCAGTCCACTCGCCGCCGAATACTTTTTCTTTGTCTTTCTTCTGCATAATTCTGTACCTGTTAACTGTGCTTCTGTTCATTCTGCCCGGTCTCGTTGGCAGTGTAATGGATGCCTTCTTCACCTTGCGTGGTGGGCAGAGCCCACCCTACAAATCGCTGTTTCTTTCTGCTGAATTTTATTGATTTGGTGCGCAGTGCGCACTCTACCTGCTACCCAATTGGTGCTCCATGCGCACCATACATGTAATTTGGATCATAATCGCGTTACCGAGGCAGACTATGCGCGGCAAATGCCAGTGAGAAAGCGGAGTGTATAAGCCATAGATACTCGCTTCGCTCGCCCTTCGGGCCGCCCGTTCAGGTGTTCTAACCAATTGGTGCTCCATGCGCACCAAACCTGCAATTTGGATCATGATCGCGTTGCCGAGGCAGGCTATGCGCGGCAAATGCCAGTGAGAAAGCGGAGTGTATAAGCCATACATGAGCATTTCGAACTGGCATTTAACAAAGCAGAGGCAACGCAGGTAGCGATCCGCGTTAGCTTATCTTTTTAAACATCATATCCCACACCCCGTGACCTTTATTCGTTCCGCGGTTTTCAAACTTAGTCAGCGGACGATGTTCCGGGCGTGGTACGCAGTTACCTCTGCCGGCGATGTTTTCATAGCCTTCTTCGGCATCCATCACTTCCAGCATATGCTCCATATAGTTTTCCCAGTCGGTGGCCATATGGAAAATGCCGCCGGGTTTTAAAATACGGCGCAGGGTCTGGGCGAATTCGCTCTGCACGATACGGCGCTTGTGGTGCTTTTTCTTGTGCCAGGGATCGGGGAAGAACAGCTGTACGGTATCGATGCTGTTATCCGGAATCAGCTTCAGCACTTCGATGGCATCGTCTTTATAAGTACGCAGGTTGGTGACACCCGCTTCCTCTGCCAGATTCAGCAGCGAGCCAACGCCAGGCAGGTGCACTTCGACACCAATAAAATCTTTCTCCGGTGCAGCTTTGGCCATCTGCACCAGCGAGGTGCCCATGCCGTAACCGATTTCCAGTACCACATGGCCATCACGTCCGAAGACGTCAACCGGATTGATTGGCCCCTGTTCCAGGGTTAAACCCATCACCGGCCACTGACGTTCAAGTCCGCCCTGCTGACCTTTGGTTAAGCGCCCGGCGCGGATAACAAAGCTTTTAATGCCACGGCGATATTGTGGTTTGTCGCTGCTTTCTTCCGGCGCCTGATCATCTGTTGTCAGGTCGTCAGTCATGGACGCATCGGTCTGCTGTTCAGTCTGTGCGTCTTCGCTGTCAGGCAATTGCCCATTTGTTTTTTCGTCTGCCACGTATCGGCCCTGTTATTCAGAATCTTGTGTTTTCAGTTTGCTGGCCGCTACCAGCAGTAATGCCCAGCCGGCCAGCCAGCTGACGCCACCGAACGGAGTGATAATGCCCAGCGGGCGAATCCCCGTCAGCGTCATGGCGTACAGACTGCCACAGAACAGAATCATGCCCACCAGCATCAGGTTAGCAGACCAGCTCAGCCAGCGGTTTCCCGGCATCACTTTCAGCCATACAGCCAGTGCCAGCAGCACAGCAGAATGCACCAGATGATAAAGCACCGCGGTGTGGTACACCGTCATTATGGCGTCATCCAGCACACCTTTCAGTCCGTGCGCTCCGAACGCGCCCAGTGCCACCGCACTGAAACCGGCAACGGCGGCGGCATTGAGAGTCGATTTTGCGTTCATGGGGTATTCCCGGCCAGTTAAATCAGGCCGGGAGTATATCAGGAAGGTGTATTACTGACAGGTTCACACTGTTGAACGAACCCTTCTGGCAGGCTGTTGCGGTAGCGCTGAACGAACTCAGGCCAGCTGGCAGCCGGAGCGTAAGGCAAATGAATACCCGATCCATCCTCAAACCAGTAAAAACCCTGCAGGTAATAACACGCGGTGGCTATCGCTTCAGAATCCGCTTTCCACAGCTGTACAACCTTGTCCGGCGAGGTAACGAATACTTTCATATAGTCATGAAACAGAGCTTCAGATAACGATGCGTAATTCTGCTGTCGCAGGTCACCGGCCAGAAATACGAAGCGACTGATATCGTTAATTCCGGCATTTGAGTCTGACGCTTTTGCCAGCAGATCCAGATAGAGGCTTTCCTGCTGTTTCAGCTGCTGCAGGGAATCATCCTGATCTTCTGTCACTGGCGAATTGCTGGTTGTCGCACAGCCGGTGACGGTCAAAACACATAAGAAGAAGATAACCGCTGCGGGACTTACTTTCATACGACACTGTCCCTTATCTGCACCACATGTAAGCTGGATTTCATACATACGGCAAATCTCTTTATTGTCAGCATAACCATATTCACAGAATGGTTAAAATTCTGAAGTTCAGGTCTGTAAATATCAGTGTTCTGAAGGCTCCATCTCAGTTTTCAGGTATCATACGCACAAATATTCAGACCCGAGTGGCCGATGAAATACGCCGACCTACGCGACTTCCTGAAAGTCCTGGAAAAACGGGGTGAGCTGAAACGCATCACCCAGGAAATCGATCCGCATCTGGAGATGACGGAAATAGCCGACCGTGTGCTGCGAGCCAAAGGCCCGGCCCTGCTGTTTGAAAACCCGAAAGGTTACGATATGCCGGTACTGGCCAACCTGTTCGGTACACCGGAGCGCGTTGCTCTGGGCATGGGTGAAGAGTCCGTTGATGCCCTGCGCGAAGTCGGTAAACTGCTGGCCTTCCTGAAGGAACCTGAGCCACCCAAAGGCATGAAAGACGCCTGGGAAAAGCTGCCAATCTTCAAGAAAGTTATGACCATGGGGCCGAAGGAAATCCGTAAGGCCCATTGTCAGGAAGTGGTTATCGAAGGTGATAATGTCGATCTGGGCAAAATCCCGGTGATGAAATGCTGGCCCGGTGATGCCGCCCCGCTGATTACCTGGCCATTGGTGATTACCAAAGGGCCACACAAAGACCGTCATAATCTGGGAATTTACCGCCAGCAGGTAATCGGCAAAAACAAAGTAATTATGCGCTGGCTGAGCCATCGTGGTGGCGCACTGGATTTTCTCGAGTGGCAGAAGGCCCACCCGGGCGAACCTTTCCCGGTAACGGTTGCTCTGGGCGCTGACCCGGCAACGATTTTAGGCGCGGTTACACCGGTGCCGGATACCTTGAGCGAATACGCCTTCGCCGGTCTGCTGCGTGACAGCAAAACCGAGCTGGTAAAAAGTATCGGCAATGATCTGCTGGTTCCGGCCTCCGCCGAGATCGTGCTGGAAGGTGTGATTCATCCCGGTGAGATGGCGGATGAAGGCCCTTACGGAGACCACACCGGCTATTACAACGAAGTGGATCAGTTCCCGGTATTTACCGTGGAGCGTATTACGCACCGCAAAGACCCGATTTATCACAGCACCTATACGGGCCGTCCACCGGATGAACCTGCGGTATTGGGCGTGGCGCTGAACGAAGTGTTTGTGCCGATTCTGCAGAAGCAGTTTCCGGAAATCGTCGACTTCTATTTACCGCCGGAAGGCTGTTCCTACCGCATGGCCGTAGTCAGCATGAAGAAGCAGTATGCCGGTCACGCCAAGCGCGTAATGATGGGTGTGTGGTCGTTTTTACGCCAGTTTATGTACACCAAGTTTGTTATCGTGGTCGACGACGACGTGAATACCCGTAACTGGGAAGACGTGATCTGGGCGATTACCACGCGTATGGACCCGGCACGCGATACCACGCTGATCGAGAACACCCCGATTGATTATCTGGATTTCGCTTCGCCGGTATCCGGGCTGGGTTCCAAGATGGGGATGGACGCCACCAACAAATGGCCGGGGGAAACCGAGCGTGAATGGGGCACGCCGATTGTGAAAGATCCGGCGGTAACCGCGCGGATCGACGAACTCTGGGATGAGCTGGGGCTTTGAGCGCCGATACTCATCTGGTCACCTTTCAGCCCTCCGGCACCGTTATCCGCTGCCGCAGCGATCAGACCATCGCTGATGCAGCGGAACAGCAGGGCGTAGCCATCGCCATTGGCTGTGATAACGGTGTTTGTGAAATCTGTCGGGGCGAATACTTAGATGGTGAGTTCCGTTTCCGTAATTCACTGGGCGAGCATCTGTTTAATCAGGATAATCAGATTCTTTGCTGTGTCGCTCACCCTCAAACCGATGCCGAGATTTTTATGTCCGATGTACACCCTCCTTACCACAAACCAGAAGTCTCTCTGGCCTGCCAGATCAGCGCGGTTGAAGCCCTGCCGGGCAATGTTTACCGCGTAGAGCTGCTGGCACCGGCCGGGAAAAAAGCAGACTTCTGGCCGGGGCAGTACCTGCTGTTAAACGTGCAGACAAAGGATGGCGAAAAGAAACTGCCTTACTCGATTGCCAGCGCACCGGGCACTCTGACCGGTGATGATGCGCGCCGCATTGAACTGCACATAGCCGCCGGCAGCGAAACCTCAGATCAGGTGATCGCCTTTCTGAAGAGTGCATCCACCGTTGGTATCACCCTGCCATTCGGTGATTGTCTGGTGCACCCGGATTTCCTGGACGCCAACAAAGAACCGTTACTGCTGGTTGCTGCCGGTACCGGTTTTTCCCAGATCAAAAGTCTGGTGGAAGGCATACTGGCGGTTGAGCCGGAACGCGAACTGCATATTTACTGGTCAAACCGTGAAGCAGATGGATTCTATCTGGCCGATCTTCCGATAGAATGGGCACGTCAGTACAGCAATCTGCGTTATCACCCGATTATCGAAACGCAGAGCGAAGGCTGGGAAGGCCGTGCCGGCTGGATCTATCAGGTGATTCATGAAGATTTCACAGATCTGAGTCATGTTCGTATGTTCGCCTGTGGTTCGCCGAACATGGTGTACGGTACGCTGGATCAGCTGGAACCTTTAGGGCTGACAATCGACCAAATGCATTCGGACGTTTTTGCTTACGCACCAAGACCGTGATTTTCTGCACACAGTACGCGCAGCCAACATTTTGATTAAGGAGCTATCTCTGTATGAACTGGAACATTGACCCACAACAGATCTGGACGGATTACGTTCTGCCGTGGGGGACTCAGATTGCGCTCGCCCTGCTGATCTTTATCATCGGGCGCATGATTGCCGGCATGATTACCAACACCGCCGCCAAAGGTCTGACCCGCGCCAAGCTGGATCCCATTCTGGTTGCCTTTGTAAAAACCGTAATGGGCACCACGCTGACCCTGTTGGTGATTGTTTTTGCGCTGTCGCAACTGGGTGTGGATACCACCTCACTGGTTGCTCTGCTCGGTGCCGCCGGTCTGGCCGTTGGCCTGGCATTAAAAGATTCACTGTCGCATTTCGCCGCTGGTGTAATGCTCATTTTATTCCGTCCGTTCAAACTGGGTGATTATGTCGAAGTTGGCGGTGTGGCCGGTTCCGTTGATCAGATCACTATTTTCAGCACCCGCCTGAAAACCCCGGACAACAAACTGGTTACCGTGCCAAACGGCAACGTATTCGGTAACACCATGGTGAACTATTCCGCTGAGCCGACCCGCCGGGTGGATATGATTGTTGGCATCAGCTATGGCAGCGACCTGCTGAAAGCCAAAGCTCTGCTGCATGAAATTGTCGCCGCGCACCCACTGGTACTGAAAGATCCGGAATGGAAAATTGCCGTATCAGAACTGGCCGATTCTTCTGTGAATTTTGTTGTGCGCCCATGGGCCAACGCTGCAGATTACTGGACCGTTAAATGGGAACTGACCGAAACCATCAAACTGCGTTTTGATGCGGAAGGTATTGAGATTCCATTCCCGCAAATGGATGTTCATCTGCACAAAGAAGAAGCCTGATACTTTTTCGATTGTGGTATCTGCGCAGTAAGATTTACCGCGCCCAAAAAGCCCTGCTATATAGCAGGGCTTTTTTATTTCCGCTGACCCGTGGTGAAAATCACAGCAAAAAATCAAAGACATTTTGTAAGCAATGTCTTCTGCACTTGCCAGCCTGCAAAGCAGACCTGCCCCAGCCGAAAAATTTCATATTTTCTGTTCGTCTGAATACAAGTTCCTCTTTCTGTCCACAGGTACAACCTTGTGTCCTGTCTTACCTGTCTGGATCAGCTCCGTCAGAGAGCTGGCCTCACGCCAATACTCAGCCAGAAAAGGAATCCTTATGTCGCCCCATCCTGTTCGTTGCCAATCATTATTGCGCCGTTTTCCTGCAGCGGTTTTCCTGCTCAGCTCTATGCTGTTTGTTACCACCCCTGTGCCTGTTTATGCGGCAGAAAGCCCGCAGCAAAGCATCAAAATTGGTCTGAATTATCCGTCCAGCGGACGCTACAAAGAACAGGGGCTGGCACAGATCCGTGGCGCGCTGTTGGCGGTAAAAGAAATTAACAGCCAGGGCGGTGTTAATGGCCAGCCACTGGAATTATTGCGGGCTAACACTGCATCCAAACCAGAGCGGGCGGCAGCCAATGTTGATGAGCTGATCGCGCAGGGTGCAGTGATGTTATTCGGTGGTGCCTCCAGTTCGGCGACCATTGCTGCCGCAGAACGGGCAGCACAACACAAACGTATTTATTTCGGCACGCTGGGATACGACAACGAAATTACTGGCCTCGAAGGTCAGCGTTATCTGTTCCGTGAGCCTTACAGCTCGTATATGGCCGCACGTGCACTGGCGGAATATATGAACACCTATTTAAAAGGTAAAAAATTCTTTTATCTTACCGCCGGCTCCAGCGAAGGCTGGTCCATGGAAGGCGCGTTGCGCAGTTTTACCGGCACTCAGGGGATTACTTCACATCCGGCCGCACGAACACCGTTTCCAAATCCCATGCACCGGGATTTTCAGGCGGCTCTGCGCAAAGCAGTGGAATCCGGCGCTGAAGTTCTGGTGGTCAATCAGTTAGGGCAGGATATGGTGCTGGCACTGAATGAAATTTATGCCATGGACCTGAAAAAGAAAATGACGGTCATCGTACCCAACCTGACGCTGGGCATGGCCCAGGCCGCTGGCCCCGGATTAATGGAAGGCGTTATCGGTGCGGCGCCCTGGACATGGAAAGTGCCGTACCAGTTTAATTACCAGCGCGGTAAAGATTTTGTCGAAGCCTTTGTGCAGGAATATCAGCTGCACCCCTCCAGTTCTGCCGCATCGGCGTACAGCATTGTTTATCAGTTTACTGATGCGGTTAAACGCTCCGGCTCGACAGAAACCGAAGGCTTAATTGCGGCACTGGAAAATCATCGTTACAAATTACTCAAAGACGAACAGAGCTGGCGCGATTTTGATCATCAGAATCAGCAGACCGTTTATGTTGTACGCAGCCGCAAGCGCGATGACATTATGCTGAGCGATATGCGTGAGGATTTTTTCGATATTTTGCTGGACGTCAGTAATACCGAAATGAATCAGGATGAATGGCAGATGGTGCGGACGATTAACGACAAACCTCTGGTTTTGGAATAACAGCCGGATTACGGAACTCTGTCGCAACTGAGCACAACTGAGCAAAGCTGCAGTCTGCCGCTTCTGCTCTTCACTTTTATCTTCCACCGGCCAGTGTTTGAACCCCTCAAGCACTGGCTTTCCGGCGCTTAATCCTGCTTTATTTTCAGTTATTCAAAACCCTTCCTGTACTGACGAACCACTAAGGCCCGTTTTGCCGCAGACTTTAGTCGGCGAGACTAATAACGAAATTTCATTATTATTTCTTATCTGAGAAGAAGCGAAACGCATAATAATAACAAGAGGGCACCACCATGCCGGGGAAGAAGTACTATCCGGGTAAAATGATCCATCTGTTGCTGGCGGGCATCTTTTTTTTATCCGCCGCCGTACAGGCCGCCGAATCCGTAAAACTTGGTCTCAATTACCCATCCACCGGGCGCTATAAACAGCAGGGGCTGGCTCAGGCCCGCGGTGCGCTGATGGCCGTGGATGAAATTAATACCAGCGGTGGTGTTCTCGGACGGCCGCTGGAATTACTCACTGCCAACTCGGCTTCCAAACCAGATAAGTCTGTAGAAAACGTAAAAGAATTAGCGGCACAGGGCGTGTCGATGCTGTTCGGCGGGTCGTCCAGTGCCGTTGCCATTGCGGCCGGTAAAGAAGCGGCACGTCATAATCTGATTTATTTCGGCACCCTGACCTATGCCAACGAGACCACCGGCAGTGAAGGTCATCGTCATATGTTCCGCGAAACCTACAACGCACATATGGCAGCGAAAGCACTGGCCGCCTATCTGAATGACAGCCTGCAGGGTAAAAAGCTGTTTTATATTACAGCGGATTACAGCTGGGGCTGGTCGACGGAAAAATCCCTGCGTGAATTTACCGGAACTCAGGACACCGCCGCTCATCCGGGGGTCACCACAACCTATCCACGTCCACGCGATGCGGACTTCCGCAGCGCGCTGCAGCAGGCCCGCGATTCCGGTGCAGATGTGCTGATGCTGGTGCAGTTCGGCGATGATATGGCCATGGCGCTGAAGCTGGCGCACAGCATGGATCTGAAAGATAAAATGACCATCATCGTCCCCAATCTGACCCTGGGGATGGCAAAGTCAGCCGGCGCAGGCATTCTTGAAAACGTAATTGGTGCCGCTCCCTGGACCTGGAAAGTCCCTTACCAGTACGACTTTGCCGGCGGCAAAAAATTTGTTGAGGATTTCGTCGGCCGTTATCAGACCTACCCTTCCAGCTCGGCGGCTTCCGCCTACTCAATCGTTTATCAGTTTAAGGACGCAGCGGAGCGTTCTGGCTCACTGGATACGGAAAAGCTGATCAGCGCGCTGGAAAATCACAGCTATGTGCACCTGAAAGACCAGCAGACCTGGCGCGCTTTCGATCATCAGAATGTGCAGAGCGTTTACGTGGTAAAAACCCGGCCACGTAATGATGTGCTGGTGAGTGAATTGCGTGAGGACTTCTTCGATATTCTGCTGCAGTTACCCGGTGACGAAGCAGCACTGACGGAGGCTGAATGGCAGGCCGTGCGTAAAGCGGCTGGTAAGCCACTGCAGCTCGAATAAAACGTCAGACAAACCTGAAGACAGGTGAATACATTGCGCTGCGGGCCCACTGCAGCAGACCTTCCCCCTTTGCGGCAGAACTTATTAATGGGTTCTGCCGCTTTTTTCTGCACTGCGCAATGCAATCTCTCTGGATTCAGTGCGCGCGCAGAGCCTGACGGAAATGTTCACAGGCAGCTTTTTCGTTATCTTCCGCCATCAGCACTTTGCCCATTTCAGCATGCAGTTCAGGCAGGCCTTTTAAGCGCAGGCCGGTCTGCAGGTAATCGCGGGCTTTTTCCAGATGCTCCTGACGACGGGACAGGCGCCCCAGCACCAGCAGCAGATACGGATCGTTCGGACGTTCCTGCAACTGCTGCTCAGCGAACAGCAGCTGACGGCCGGTATCCGTGCCATGCAGACTGCCGTACAGCACGATCAGATCATCATGCCAGACGTACTTCAGCGCGTTGCGCAGCTCCTGTTCCGCCAGCCCTTCTTCGCCCTGCTCTTTCAGCAGATCGATATAGCGTTTGGTCACTTTAAATGAGTAGCGGCCCTGGCGCGGGAAGTCGTGATACAGGCGCTTCAGCTCAGCAGCGGCTTCACCCGGTGCCTGGCCATGACCGTGCACAGCGCGGTCGAGCAATTGCAGCTGAACGTTTTCTTCCAGCTCCCGGATACGCTCCGGCTTGAGCTTGCTGGATTTTTTCAGCAGCGGCAACATCTCGTGCAGCGCTACCCAGTCTTCCAGATCCAGATAGGTTTTCACCAGCAGTTTGAGCAGGTAAGCGTGACGCGGATATTGCTTGCGCAGATTGAGCAGAACCGCCAGTGCCTGTTCTTTCTGACCGCGGCTGTTGAGCAGTTCCGCCTGAGTCAGGCCAACCGCGAGATCCGCCCCTTTGGTGCTCTGACTGGCGGCTTTCAGCCACTCGTCGGCAGCGTCCATTTTGTTCTGTTCATATGCGGCACGGGCAGCAGCCAGATAGTTGATCAGACCGGTTTCAGAATCTTCTGCACCTATGGTCAGCAGACGTTCTGCCCGCCGCCAGCGTCCCTGAGCCAGCGCTAACAGACCACGTGTTGTCTGACGCTGAGCACGTACGCTGCGGCGCTGCCGGCGCCATTCGTTAAAGCGCCAGTCACTGCCCACCAGCAGCAGGCTGATACGCAGCAGCACATACAGCAGCAGCATCAGCCCCATTGTCATTCCGAGGTACACCCACAGCGTCATTTCCAGCGTGTAGTTATGCCAGCTCACCAGCACGTAGCCAGTGTCGATATTCATCAGCGTACCGGCAATCAGGCCGACCGCGAGAAAAACGACCAGAAGCAGCAGCCAGACTCTCATTGATTGCCTCCGTCTGCTGCCTCATTGGCAGGCGCAGGCTGTCGCGGCAGGACGCTGCCACGGCGCTGGTTTTCCACCAGTTTCTGCAGCTGCATCAGTGAGCCGGTGATATCCGGTAACGGTGGATTCACCTGCCAGCCCTGTAACTCCTGCAGCGCCAGTTTAGCGGCAACGGTACGCTGATCATCGATCAGCAGGTATTCATCCAGCCAGCCGGCAACGCGGCTGAGGCTGTGTTTGTACAGATCATCCTGCTTACGCAGCAGCGCTACCTGAGCCTGCTCCAGCATCAGGTGCATATTCTGTTGCAGGTAGTACTGCTGATCCGGTGACAGCGGTGCGGCAATCGGCTCTGAGCGTTCGCGGAAGCGCACCAGCGTGCTCAGCGATTCTTTCACTGTGTGCCACAGAGTCAGATACCAGGGCTGATCCAGCGGTTGCGGTGCTGCGGCCACTGTTTCCGCTTTATCGCCATCCGGCAGCAGACGATCCGGCAGCCACGGCAGTTGTGGTAACGCCTCCTGCAGTGTCTGCAGACGCAGCACCGCACCGGTCACATCCACCGCAGGCGAAGCACGCAGACTCTGAATTTCTTCGGTAATGGTTTTACGCACCGGATTCAGCTGCGGATTACGGGTCTCCACCAGCACGTTATCCGCTGCCTGCAGCATGCTCAGACTGCCTTCGACATCTTTCTCCAGCAGCAGGCGCTGGTTAGCCATGCGCAGCAGATACTCCGCTTCCGCCAGCAGCCAGTCCTGACGTTCAGCACCCGGCAGTTTGCCGAGACGGTCGGTGTTATGTTCAACCTGTTGCTTAAGGGTTGTAGTCAGGTTTTTCAGTGACTGGGTTTCTGACAGCAGGTCGCCTTCGGCAGCGGCCAGGTTGCCGGCCTGTTGCTGCGCCTGCAATAAGCGGTCTTTCAGAACCGCCAGTTCAGCGGATGTGCTCTGCTGCTGTTGCCACACCAGCCAGCCGGCAAAAGCGCCCAGCGCCAGCAGACCAAGCATCAGAATCAGATTGATCCAGGCCAGCGGATGCGGACCTTTGCGAGCAGTCTTCGGTTCAGCTGTTTTTGGCTCAGTTGTTTTTGGCTTAGCAGAGCTTTCTTTTACCTGAGCGTCTTTTGCGGCTTTCTCTTTAGCCGGTTTTTGCTGCGCGGATTCTGCCGCATCAACGGTTTCATCCGCTGGCGTGTTGTCTGTTTCAGATGCGGACGGTTTACTCTCCGCTGCTGCCGGTGTTGGCTCAGGCGTTAACTCCGGAGTCTGCTCAGGGGTATCGCTGTTGAGCTTGTCTGTATCCTGCTGATCGTTTTTATCTTTCGTCACTGTCTGCTTCCTTAAACCGACCGGCTGATCTGATAACCATGCTTACACGTTTTTATTTCGTCTGCGCCCATTGCTGCAGGCACTGCAGCATATCATTGTCGCGGGCACTGGCGGCGACCAGTACCGGGTTGTATCCGCGCGCCCGTGCCTGCTCTGCAACCCGTTCACTGGGCAGCATAACAGCACTGACTTTCTGTGCCAGTTGCGGCACCTGTGATTCGGCGATGTCCAGCGCCTGACCACTGCTGAGCATCAGCAGGGGTTTATCCGCCAGTGCGTTGTGCCAGTCGCTGTCGCTCCAGTTTACTGGCTGGCGTTCATAAAGCTCGGCGTAATCCACTTCCGCACCGCGTTCGCGCAGCACACTGGCGAGGGTTTCACGGCCACCGACACCACGCCAGATAAGAACCCGTTCACCACGGATCTGTTCCGCCTGCAAACCGGGCAATGCCAGCACGCCTTCGCTGTCGAAACGCTGTGCAGGCATATTTACGTTTATTTCCGCCTGCTGCAAGACATCCGCGGTCGTTGGCCCGACCGCATACCAGTCGATGCCCAATGGCAGCTGCGGCCAGTAATCATCCAGCCAGCGCAGACCATAAGTCGCCGCATTAAAGCTGATGGCAATCACCGCTTTGTACTGATCAATATCGAGCATTTTCTGCCGCAGGCCGGAGCGTGCAGCTTCGTCGTCATCCGCCAGCGGCACAATCTGCATCAGCGGGTGATGGCGCACACTGACGCCCTGCGTCTCAAGGGCGGCAATAATGCCGCCAGCCTGATCCTGCGGACGGGTTACGACAACCGTCGTCATTACTTAACTTCGTGACCGTAAACGGCTTCGAGGATGGCACCGGCCCCCTGTGCTAACAGGTCTTCTGCGGCGCTGATACCCAGTGCATCCGGTTCAGTGGCGCTGCCACGGGTTTCGGTACGCAGAATCTGTGTGCCGTCTTCACTGCCCACCAGTCCACGCAACCAGAGTTCATCACCGCTGCGCTCGGCGTAACAGGCGATCGGCACCTGACAGCCACCCTGCAGGCGACGGTTCAGCGCGCGCTCAGCCAGTACACAGCTGGCAGTCAGTTCATCGTGCAGCGGTTTAATCAGTTCATGCACAGCGCTGTCACCGACACGCCATTCGATGCCCAATGCGCCCTGGCCGCCTGCTGGCAGGGATTCTTCCGGTTCAATAAACGCGGTCAGACGATCCTGCATTTCCATCCGCAGCAGACCGGCAGAAGCCAGAATGATGGCATCGTATTCACCGGCATCCAGCTTGCTCAGACGGGTCTGCACATTGCCACGCAGACTTTTGATCACCAGGTCCGGGCGGCTGTTCTGAATCTGGCAGCCACGGCGCAGGCTGGAAGTCCCCACAACCGCACCGGCCGGCAGCTCACTGATGGCCTTGTAGTTGTTGGATACAAAAGCATCGCGCGGGTTTTCACGTTCACAGATCACACCCAGCTCCAGACCTTCAGGAAATTCCATCGGTACGTCTTTCATGGAGTGCACAGCGATATCAGCGCGACCATCGAGCATGGCGGTTTCCAGTTCTTTTACGAACAGGCCTTTGCCGCCGATTTTCGCCAGCGGCGTATCGAGGATTTTGTCGCCCTGGGTTGAGAATGTAACCAGCTCCACCGCCAGCCCCGGATGCATGGCTTCAAGACGGGCTTTGACGTGTTCTGCCTGCCACAGAGCGAGCGGGCTTTTACGGGTAGCAATACGGAGAGTGGTCACAGCAGACATGAGGCTCCTCAGGGGAAGAAAGATGATAAGTACAAAGACAGATGCCGCCCATCATACCAGTGCGGGCGGAAAGTGGGGAATGACTCAGGTCGGGCTGACGCTTGCCACACCAGCCCGCAGTCCGTCAGTTTTTGACAGGCCGTGCCCAGCCACTGATATTGCGCTGTTTGCCGCGCGCCACAGACAGCTCGTTGTCTGCCACTTCACGGGTGATCACAGAACCGGCACCGATGGTTGCTCCGGCACCGACTTTCACCGGGGCCACCAGCGAGGAGTTGGAGCCGATAAAGGCGCCGTCGCCGATTTCGGTTTTCGACTTGTTCACGCCGTCGTAATTGCAGGTGATGGTACCGGCGCCGACATTCACGTCTTTGCCGATTTCGGCATCGCCAATGTACGTCAGATGGTTCACTTTTGAACCTTCACCGATCACGGCTTTCTTCACTTCGCAGAAGTTACCGACTTTGGCCGACTGCTTCAGGTCGGCCCCCGGACGCAGACGGGCGTATGGGCCGATGCTGCAGCCGGATGCCAGCTGCGCACCATCAATATGGGAGTAGGCTTCTACTTCGCAACCCTGACCCAGCTGGCTGTTTTTCACCACGCAGTAAGGGCCAATGCTGACGCCGTCTGCCAGCACCACATCACCTTCAAACACACAGCCAATATCGATGCTGACGTCAGCACCGGCGGTCAGGGTGCCGCGGATATCCAGGCGTGCCGGATCGGCCAGCGAAACTCCGGCGGTGAGCAGTTCATCGGCCAGCTGGCGCTGATATACACGTTCCAGCGCTGCCAGTTGCAGGCGGTCGTTGACGCCCTGCACTTCGTATTCGTCGAGTGGATGAATAGCACGCACAGCGACGTCATTTTCCACCGCCATGGCGATGATATCGGTCAGGTAGTATTCGCCCTGGGCGTTGTTGGCGGAGAGTTTTGGCAGCCAGGTATTCAGATGGGCAGCGGACACCGCCAGAATGCCGGTGTTTACTTCGCGGATTCTGTGCTGCTCTGCGCTGGCGTCTTTGTGTTCAACGATGGCCTGAATGTTTCCGGCGTCATCGCGCACGATACGGCCATAGCCGGTCGGATCGTCCAGCTCTACCGTTAACAGCGCCAGGGCATTACCGGCGTGGCTTTCATCGAGTAATTTCTGCAGGGTTTCGCTGCGGATCAGCGGCACATCGCCGTACAGCACCAGTACCGTCGCTTCGGCATCGACATCCGGCATAGCCTGAGCCACCGCATGCCCTGTACCCTTCTGTTCACTCTGCACCGCCCAGCTGACATCAAACTCTGTGATCTGCTGTTTTACGGCGTCGGCGCCATGACCAATCACCACATGCTGTCTGGCATCATCCAGTTGGGCAGCACTGTTAAGCACATGCGCCAGCATGGGTTTACCGGCCAGTTTGTGCAGTACCTTGGGGAGATCGGATTTCATGCGCGAGCCTTTACCCGCCGCCAGCGTAACCACAGCCAGTGTCATAACAGTGTGTCCAGACAATAAAAAGATGGCGCTATTCTAGGGCGTTCAAAGGCTAATTCAACCAGCGCCGTCACAGTGTCAGCAGCGTCGGGGGCGAGATCAAACAACGTTCAGCTGTTCGGAGCGGTCTTCCAGCAGATCGAAATAATCCAGTTCGGTAATGCCCAGCGATTCAAACGCCAGTGCTTTGATGCGCTCCCAGTCCGTGAGGTCATAACCGCGGCGGATGTTATTCACCATGTTGTCGGCGATCTTCAGCGTCGACCACACCAGGGCAATTTCATCGTTGATGTTTGTGCGCAGGTAGTCTTCATCGTGATGCAACAGCACCACCTGACAGATGTCCGGCGGCAGCGCCCAGCTGGTAGCGATGAAATAGCCCACCTGAGTGTGATTACAGTTGTAACGCTTATCTTCGTAATCCGTCGGGGTGCAGGAATAATCGAGATTGGCCAGCTGCAGGGTTTCCCGATAGTCAGAATATTTCTGACTCATCGCGGCAATGCCGCAGTCGTGAAACAGACCGGCTGTATAGAGATTTTCCGGTGGGATCTGATCTTTGATATTGCGGCCAATAAACACCATGGTATCAGCCACCATGGTGGAATTATCCCACAGGCGTTCAAAAGAAATGGAGCCAGTGGCTTTAAAGCTGTTGCGCAGCATCATGGCCGTGGCCAGCGTACTGACCGTTTTGGCGCCGAGCAGCATCACTGCCTGTTTGATATCACTGATGGTGCGGCTCATGCCGAACACCGGGGAATTGATGGTTTTCAGAATGGCAGACGACAGACCGATATCCTGAGCCACCAGGTTGCCCAGCTGAAACAGGTCGGATTCGGGATCATCGATTAACCGCTGAATTTCCAGCAGAACCTGCGGCCGCGAAGGCACCGTAAACCCGTGGGTAATTTCTTCGGTCTGTTCTGGGGTCAGAGTAAACATTCACACTCACTGAGGCGACAACACAATGTATGACTTTCAGTGTAGTTGTAACCGAAGTGTGAACGTCCGAACTTACAAATTAACGACAGTAAAACACAGGATGTTACCAGAGGGCCTGCACGGACGTACCAGCCCCCCGGTCAGGCCATTGTGAACTCTGCTCTGCCGTTACCCCTCAGCCGGCAAGACAGCGACGGAATTGCTCGGTCAGGTGCTGCAGATAACGCACGTAGCCATCGCTTGTGATAGCGACTGATGCCGCCATAGGATCGAGCTCACCACGGCGGATATCCAGCCCGCGCACTGCCGAATCGAGGATCGCCGGCGAAAACTCAGGTTCACTGAACACGCAGCGCACGTCGCCATTCTGCAGTTGTTCGCGCATTGCTTGCAGGGTTTTCATACCCGGTTTGCGCTCCGGCGAGATGGTGAAAGCACCCAGCTGTTTCAGGTCCATGGCTTCCACCCAGTGATCATAAGCACGGTGGAAAACAAAAAAGCCGTGTTCTTTTACCGCCGCCAGCTGACTGCGGCTGCTGTCGAGCTGCGCGGTTACAGCGGCAGCGAACGGCGCCGGATCCTGATTCAGCGCCTCTGCCAGCGCCGCCTGGGCACGGATCATTACATCCGGCGCCAGCCACCAGTGCGGGTCGTGGTGTTCATTGCCTTGGTGTTCATCACTTTCATGTTCATCACCGTGGTCATCGTTGTGACCGTTGCCATGCTCGTCATGACCAGGATGCCCGGCTTCATGATCGTCCTGAGGAGCAAACTGCGAGATATCGATCCACTGCTTATCCGGCCAGCGACGGGCAAATTCGACCAGGTAAGGTTCTGCCTGTTCACCGCCCCAGAAGATAATGCCCGCTTCTCGGATTCTGCGGATATCCGATGGCTTCAGAGAAAAATCATGGGGCGTCATACCGGCCGGCACCAGCACGGACAGATCCTCTGCTGGCGTCACCGATGCGGCGACCAGAGCCAGCGGATGCAGGCTGGCCAGCACTTTGACGTCTGCGCGCGAAACAGCGGCCGCACAGAGCAGAATCAGCAGTGCAGCAGCGCGAAAAACGGACTTCATAAAATTATCCCGTCCTGATTGTTACAATATTGTTATATTATAACCTAAAGTTTCTTTGCCTGCTGCCTGTTCTCTCGCCCATAATAGCCGGGCCTTCAGCAACACCCTGTACAGCAGGTACAAAAGGAAAAAGGCAACAGCAACAGCAACAGCCATCCGCCCGGCAACAGGTTTTCCGATGACTCAGAATGTATACAAACATCACGACCACCATTCCTGTGTGGACAGTGCCCTCAACAAGGCCAGACGTCTGTGTGAGGAAAGCGGTCAGCGCCTGACTCCGGTACGCCAGCGCGTACTCGAAATGGTGTGGGCCAACCATAAACCAGTGGGTGCCTATGACCTGCTGCCGAAACTGGCGGAAGAAGGTTTTAACTCGGCGCCGCCAACGGTTTACCGTGCGCTGGATTTCCTGCTTGATCTTGGGCTGATTCACCGCATCAGCTCACTTAACGCTTTTATCGGCTGCAATCATCCGGGCGAAGCACACCCAAGCTGCTTCTTTGTCTGCCGTGAATGCGGCCGGGCCCAGGAGCTGGACAGCAGGCTGATGGGCTCGCTGGCCAGCAAGGCGGAAGAAGAACTGGGCATCAAAGTCGAACAACAGATGACTGAACTGATGGGCCTGTGCCCGATCTGCCAGAAAGAGGCATCATGACCGCAACACCTCCTGGTGACGTGAACCCTGCCGTCGCGTCACCACAATCTCCACACTCCGGATCTGTGACAGCTGCATCAGCACCCCTGATAGAAGCCGATCAGCTCAATCTGCAGCGTGCGCACAAAACCGTGCTCAGTGATATCAGCCTGGCCATCCGTGAACGTCAGATCATTACCCTGATCGGCCCGAACGGCTGTGGTAAATCCACGCTGATCAAAGTCATGCTGGGGCTGGAACAGCCGGACAGCGGCAAAGTCATCCGCCGCAAACATCTGCGCATCGGCTATATGCCACAGAAGCTCAGTCTCGATCAGCGTATGCCGCTGACCGTCGAAGGCTTTCTTCGTCTGGCCCGTCACGCCACCAGCAAAGATATTGAGCATTGGCTGCAGCGTCTGAACATTAAGGCGCTGGCGCCTCTGTCAGTCCATGACCTGTCCGGCGGCGAATGGCAGCGGGTGCTGCTGGTGCGTGCACTGCTGATGAAACCGCAATTGCTGGTTCTCGATGAACCGGTGCAGGGGGTCGATGTGCAGGGCCAGATGGAGCTGTATCAGCTGATTCCGCAACTGCGCGACGAGCTTGGCTGCGGCGTGCTGATGGTCTCCCACGATCTGCACCTGGTGATGGCAGCGACCGATGAAGTGATCTGCCTGAATGGTCACGTCTGCTGCTCAGGCCATCCGGATAATGTCTCCGTCGACCCGGCGTATCTGCAGTTATTCGGTGGCCGTGCGCAACCGGCCATCGTGCCTTACACCCACCACCATGATCATGCCCACTGCGATCACGACCATCACCGCAGTACAGGAGATGAACAATGATGGATATCTGGTGGCTGATGCCGCTGCTGGCCGGTGTTCTGCTGGCGGTGATTGGCGGCCCGCTGGGCAGCTTTGTGATCTGGCGGCGCATGGCCTTTTTTGGTGACACCCTCGCACACGGTGCGCTGCTGGGCATTACCTTTGGCGTACTCACTGACATCAACCTGACCCTGGCTCTGGTGGTTGGCTCTGTGGTGCTGGCACTGCTGCTGATTCCACTGGAACAGAGTGCGCGGCTGTCATCCGACACCCTGCTCGGCATCGTGTCCCACAGCACACTGGCGATTGGCCTGGTGACACTGAGTCTGGCGCAGGACGTGCGGGTCGATCTGATGGGTTATCTGTTTGGTGATCTGCTGGCGGTCGGCACGCAGGACATCATCTGGATTATCGCTGCCGTGCTGGTTGTCGGCGCCCTGCTGATCTGGCAATGGCGCGGCCTGCTGGCGGTCACCGTCAGTCCGGAACTGGCAGAAATCGAAGGTCATCCGGTCAAGCGTCTGAACCTGCTGCTGATTCTGATGCTGGCACTGATCGTCGCACTGGCAATGAAAGTGGTGGGCATTCTGCTGGTCAGCGCCCTGCTGATCATTCCTCCGGCGGCAGCGCGCAGCGTGTCACGCTCTCCCGAGCAGATGGTGATTCTGGCCAGTCTGACCGGCATTACAGCCGTCATTGCAGGTCTGTGGGCATCGTTTCACTGGGATACACCGGCGGGTCCGAGCATTGTGGTCGCCGCCACCAGTCTTTTCGCCATCAGCCTGATCACGGCTAAAGCAATGCGTCACAGAGGCTGAAGCAACAGGTTATAACGGCTGCTGCACTGCGCTACAGAAGCCGAATCTGCCCGGATTGCAGACAAAAAAAGACCCGGTCGCCATTGGGGGCAAACGACCGGGTTAACTTCGGATCATTGGGGAAGTACCGAAGAAAAGGAAGATCCTGAAAAAACTCGCTGTTAGCTAAACCCGTGGTGTTACCTGTTACACCAGAGGAATATCTCTAAATATAGTCAATCTGCTGTGCGCTGCAGGCCTGCACGGATATTTTTGTTTGTATTTACTAATCAGGAAGTATTTTCCCAAAAATATTCCCTATGGTTACCGGGGGAATTTCTGCCATTCCCGCACATTACTTATCTGTGCCTGACAAACATGCCCTTCGTCGTAAAATGACGTAAGAAATTAGTAGGAAGCTGGTAACATAGCGTTACATTCACTAAACCCGACCCTTTTTATATGTCTCTTACCAATTATGAGCTTCTTGGCCTGGCCCCAGGTGCCGGCAGAGAAGAAATAAAGAGAGCGTTTAAAAGGCTGGCTATGGCGTTTCACCCGGATCTGAATCCACAGGGGCAGGCGCATTTTGGTAAAATCTGTCGTGCTTATCAGGAATTGATGGGGAAGTTTGAGCAGATGTCTGAGCAGGCATTTGCACAACAGGGGCAAAAGGAAGAGGCCGTACAGCAGCAGCCTTCAGTCAGCGCCGAAGCTTTCCGCCCACAGGCCAATGCCCTGAGCATCAGCCGCGAGCGGCGTACCAGTCGTCGCCTGCCTCAGCACCGCCGTTTTGAGCTGGTGCAGGAGAGTCATTACAAAGGTACCAGCGTCAGCGAAAAAGTCTGACCAGCTTATTCCGGCTGGTCAGTTTCCTGCGCGTCATCCGCGCCAGTTTCATCTTCAGCCGGGGCAACAGGCGCCGGCAGCAGCCAGCCATTCAGGCGCTTTTTCAACACGTCGATACCGTCACCACTGAGTGATGAGAACGTCTGCACCGTGACCAGATCACCGTGAGGCTTCATGGCTTTCTTCACCTGCAGCATGGTGTTCTGCGCCGGGCCGCGCTTCAGTTTATCGGCCTTGGTCAACAGAATATGCACCGGCATGCTGGCTTTGATCGCCCAGTCGATCATGGCGGTATCAAACTCTTTCAGCGGATGGCGGATGTCCATCAACAGCACCAGCCCCACCAGCGCATCACGCTTCTGCAGGTAGTTACCGAGCTCTTTCTGCCACTCGTTTTTCACCGCCAGCGGCACTTTGGCGAAGCCATAGCCGGGCAAATCGACCAGCGCCAGCGGGCGCTCACCGATCTGGAAATAGTTAATCAGTTGCGTACGGCCGGGGGTTTTACTGGTACGGGCCAGTTTTTTATTCCCGGTTAAACGGTTCAGCGCACTGGATTTACCGGCGTTGGAACGCCCGGCAAAGGCCACTTCCCGCTCAATATCCGTCGGGCACTGGCTGAGTTTTGCTGCACTCTTAACGAACTGAGTGTTGGTATAAGTCAATGATTCCTGCGCTATCATAGGGTAAACGTAATGACCGTCCGGAAATTAATGTTATATAATGCTCGGCCTTTGGAAGACGGACCCATCATATCACAGGGCAGTGGTTCCGGGGCTAAGCTGTTTTGAACCCTCAAAAAACAAGCAAGAGAGAGAATCACAACATGAAAAAACTGATGATGATGGCTACCGTTGCTGCTATCGCTGCGAGCGCTAACGTTAATGCTTTCGATCCGGCTGCTAAATACCAGCAGGCCTGTGGCGTATGTCACGGCATGGGTGTTGCCGGTGCGCCTAAAGCATTCGACAAAGCCGCATGGGAACCACGCCTGGCGAAAGGCATGGATACCCTGGTAACCAGCGTAACCAACGGTCTGAATGCGATGCCTCCACGTGGTATGTGCATGGACTGTACCGCTGAGCAGTACAAAGAACTGATCACTTACATGTCCACGCCTAAGTAAGGCACGGCCTAAGTAGAAGAATTCACATACAACCTGGACCTGATGATGAAAAACCTGTTGATTAGCCTGATCGTTTCTGCCGGACTGATGTCCGTTGCTCACGCTGGCGACGCTGAAGCCGGCAAAGCAAAATCTGTCACCTGTGCCGCATGTCACAATGCCGATGGTAACAGTCTGGCACCTACCTTCCCGAAAATCGCCGGACAGGGTGAACGTTATCTGATCAAGCAGATCTCTGATATTCGTGATGGTCGCCGTAACGTACCGACCATGGCGCCTTTCGTGTCTGCTCTGAGCGACGCTGACATTGCTGATCTGGCTGCTTACTTCAGCTCCCAGACTCCAACTGGCGCTGGTGCTCAGCAGGAACTGGTTGAACTGGGTCAAACCATCTACCGTGGTGGTATCGCCGAAAAAGGCATTCCGGCATGTCTGGCCTGTCACGGTCCTGACGGCAAAGGCATCGACACAGCTGGCTTCCCTCGCCTGGCTGGTCAGCATGCTGAATACACCAAGACTCAGCTGACTGCTTTCAGCATGAATCAGCGTACCAACGATGGCGACACCCGCATGATGCGTGATATCGCTTACCGTCTGCACGCGACTGAAATTGAAGCGGTTGCTTCTTATATTCAGGGTCTGCGTTAAGCAGCTGCTGACAAGCGTCTGAAAAGCGTCTGAAAAAAGCGGCTCCGGCCGCTTTTTTTGTGCGCCGGATCTCTCTGTTCAGATGAGATTGACAATTCCCTACCCTAAGCAGTGGGCCTTGCAGAACCTTTATGCAAGAATGCGCTCTACTTAATTCTGATTCGAATCACATATCAATTACGGAGTCGCTGATGTTCGCACAGGTGAGCAAATGGATCGCAGGCGCGCTACTGATGGCCGCAGCCGCAGTACACGCAGAAGAATACACTGCCGGCAAGGAATACAAGGTTCTGGCTGAGCCTGTCACTGTGCTGGCCGATGGCAAAGTGCACGTCGAAGAAGCCTTTTGGTATGGCTGCCCACACTGTTTCCATCTGGAATCCATCATCAAACCATGGAAAGAGCAGCTGGCTGCGGATGTCGATTTCCAGGGTGTACCTGCCATGTTTGGCCGTGCCTGGGTTGTTCACGCTCAGCTGTTCCATGTAGCAGACGTACTGGGTGTTGAGAAAAAAGTACACGACGACATCTTCAAAGCCATCCATGTTGACCGTCAGCGTCTGCTGAGCCGTGATGAGCAGCGCGACTTTCTGGTAGAAAAAGCCGGTATCAGCGCTGAAGACTTCGACAAAGCCTATGACTCTTTCGCGGTTAAATCGCGTATGAAACAGGGTGACCAGCGTATCCGTGCGTTCCAGATCTCCGGTGTTCCGGCGCTGATCGTACAGGGCAAATACGTAATCGACGCAACCTCTGCCGGTGGCCAGCCACAGATGCTGAAAGTTGCTGACTTCCTGATCGAAAAAGAGCGCGCCGCCCTGGCAGGTAAGTAATTACCCGCCATGCCCGGATTCTGCACTCTGCAGGAATTTGTTGCGGCCCCCAGGGCCGCACACTCTCTGAGACTCCTCTCCTTTAATATGCAGGTCGGTATACAGACCAGCGCCTATCACCAGTATCTGCTGAAAAGCTGGCAGCATGTTCTGCCCAATAAACGCCGTCAGCAATCACTCACTGACATTGCAGCCATGCTGCGTGGATTCGATATCGTTGCGCTGCAGGAAGCCGATGGCGGCAGTTTCCGCAGTGGTCAATGTAATCAGGTGGAGCATCTCGCCGATGCCGCCGGCTTCCCATACTGGTATCAGCAGATTAACCGCAATCTTGGTGGTATCGCCCGCCACAGCAATGGTCTGCTCAGCCGCTTTCCCGCCGCCCGCATCACCAATTATCCGTTACCCGGTCTGTTGCCGGGCCGCGGTCTGATGGTGATGCAACTGGGTGATATGAGCAGTGGCCTCACCATCGCCGTGACTCATCTCGCGCTGAGCCGCAAGGCTCAGTTCAGTCAGCTGGATTATCTCTGCAACCTGGTCAGCGACCGCCCTAACCTGATCATCATGGGCGACCTCAATCAGGAAGCTTCAGTCCTGCTGCAGCAAAGCCCGTTGCAACAGCTGAATCTGCATGCGCCACGGGTACTGCCTACCTACCCCAGCTGGCAACCCAAACGCGGTCTCGATCATATCTTTCTCAGCAACAGCATCCGCCTGCTGCGCACAGCGGTAATCAATCAGCCGCACTCCGACCACCTGCCCATCGCCGCCGAAATTGAATGGCCACACATTATTGATCCGGCGCACTGATCTACACGTTCAACACCCGGCAGATTCCCTGCACTTATCTATACTTCCGTTAAGTCACCTTTCTATCGCTGGAGTACCTGATGACCGAGGGAGCCGGGTCAACATCTGCACGCCGCTGGCGTGACAAATATCTGGATTTGCTGGATCAGCATGAAAAACTGAAAACCACCGCCGAAGAACAACACGATCAGATGCGCCGCGGTCTGGTGGTGGTATCGCTGCTGGCCGAAGGTCAGTCCGGCAACGTCGATAAATCCCTGAATGAACTGCGCGAAGCCATCAAACCCGGTGGCAAAGGTATGAGCCGGGTGATGGATGAGCTCGAGACGGCAGTCAAACGCTTTGAGTCCTCCAGCGCCGCTCAGGCTGAAGTGCTGCTCGGCCAGCTGTCCGATGCCGCCGACAAACTCGGCCGTTGTCCGCTACCACGCCCATTAATGAAACGTATCCGTCAGGTGCGCAAAGACGCGGTAAAAGAACTGGAAACCTGGTCCGGCTATACCACCCAGCTGCAGAGCTGGATTCAGGTGATTGGTGAAATCGCTACCCTCGAAGGCTACGATGCTGCGCGTTCCAGCAAATGGTGGCAGCGCTGGTTCAAACCCACGGAAGACGGTGGCAGCGACGCCGATGACACGGCTGAAAATGAAACCCCGGCGGAAGATGAAGCAGAACCAGGTTTCTCGCATATTGCCTCCGAAGTCACCGAGACCCTGCTCAACCTGCTCGGTCAGCTGGTTATTCCGGAACGCCTCAACTATCAGTCCGAAGGGCTGAAAACCCGCCTGCAGAAAGGTCTGAACTGGTACGAGCTGGTACCCCTTCTGGAAGATGCTACCGACTTCCTGCTGCAGTGTCTGGGCAACAGCCAGACCGAGCTAGAGCAATTTCTGCAGAGCCTGGATCAGCGCCTGAAAGCTATCCAGACACTGGTCAGTGAAGCCAGTATGAGCCAGAGCGAACGCCGCCGCGCCCGTGTGGATCTCGACAGCATGGTACGTGAGCAGATTGCCGATATCCGCTCAGTGGTCACCGGTTCCGGCGATCTCGGCGAACTGGGCACCAGTGTGCGCGACCATCTGACCATGATCTTGCAGGCCATGGAGAAGTATCAGCAGGATGAAGAAGAACGCGAACAGAAACTGGAAGCCAAGCTCAAACTACTGCAGGAACGGCTGAATGAGATGGAAGCCGAGGTCAAAGAAAGTCGCCTGGCCATCGAAGAACAGAAGCGCAAAGCGACCCACGACCCGCTCACCGGCCTGCCAAACCGCGATGCCTATCAGGGCCGCCTGGAAGAAGAGCTGGTGCGTCGTCATCGCTACGGCGGCAATCTGGCGTTAATCGTGGCCGACGTCGATCACTTTAAAAAAATCAACGATAACTATGGCCACCTGGCCGGCGACCGGGTACTGACCCTGATCGCCCGCACCCTGCGCAAACATCTGCGTGATATCGATTTTATCGCCCGCTTCGGCGGTGAAGAGTTCGTGATCCTGATGCCGGAAACCAATGGCGCGGATGCCTGGACGGCAGCGGAAAAGCTGCGCACTAAGATCGAACAGAGCCCGTTCAACTTCCGCAAGGAGCGGGTTCCGGTCACCATGTCATTCGGTATCAGCGAATTCCGCGCACTGGAATCGCCGGACGTGGTGTTTGAACGTGCCGACAAAGCCCTCTACAAAGCCAAAGAAAGTGGGCGCAACCAATGCCAGCTGGCGGAAGGCTGAGCACTACGGGTTAATACCGGAGCCTGATCTCAGGCTTCGGCTTTCCCCATCAGCGGATGCCGCCCTTCTCTGCACGACAACCAGCCTTAAGACCAGCCTGACAACCAACCTCACCATCCATTCAGGCATTCAGGCATTCACGGCCAGTCTGACGTGCACCGGCTGCAATATTTCTGTCATATTATTGCTTTTTGCTTTCGTTTTGCTAAATTCCTTTCAAATAACTTTCGTTTCGAAAGATAATCCATTTAACCGCATCTGCGCCCCTGATCTGATCATCCATGCCCAAACGCAATACCCTGCAGCGCCGTCACAGCATTCTTGAAACCCTGAACCTGGAAGGTCAGGTGCAGGTCGATGCACTGGCGAAAGCACTGGATACCTCCGAAGTCACCATTCGCAAAGATCTGGCAGAGCTGGAACGCAGCGGCCTGCTGCTGCGCCGTTACGGTGGCGCCGTGCCATTACCGGCGGAACTGACCGATAACAGCCAGAGCAAAGAAGAAGTTTCGGAACGAAAGCAAATGATCGCCCGCGCGGCCGCCGCTGTGATCCGAGACCATAACCGCATCATCATTGATTTCGGCACCACCACAGCGGCGCTGATCCCCCAGCTGCAGAGCAAGCGCGGTCTGGTGGTGATGACCAACTCGCTGGCCGTGGCACATGCCATCCGCGAGCTGGAAAATGAGCCGACATTACTGATGAGTGGCGGAACCTGGGATACCCATTCGGAATCTTTTCAGGGCCAGATTGCCGAACAGGTGATCCGCTCCTATGACTTTGACCAGCTGTTTATCGGCTGTGATGGTATCGATCTGGAACGCGGCACCACCACCTTTAACGAATTACTGGGCTTAAGCCGGGTGATGGCGGAAGCCGCCCGGGAAGTTGTGGTCATGGCCGAAGCCGATAAAGTCGGGCGGCGTATACCCAACCTGGAATTGCCCTGGTCATCAGTCAGTGTTCTGATCACCGACGACCGTCTGAGCAGCGAACAGCAACAACAAATTGAACAACAGGGCGTGCGCGTCATTATCGCCACGACCTGAACCGGAGAAGCGTATGTGTGGAATTGTCGGTGCAGTAGCACAAAGGGATGTGGCAGATATTCTGCTGGAAGGTCTGAAACGTCTGGAATACCGCGGCTATGACTCCGCCGGTCTGGCGATCATCAGCCCGGATTCGCAACTGCTGCGCCAGCGTCGACTGGGCAAAGTTCAGGCTCTGGCCGATGCAGTAGCGCAGCAGCCGATGGCCGGCGGTACCGGTATCGCCCATACCCGCTGGGCCACCCATGGTGAACCGTCAGAAGCCAACGCCCATCCACATGTTTCCGGCGATATTGCCGTGGTGCATAACGGCATCATCGAAAATCACGAAGCCCTGCGCGATGCGCTCAAGGCTCAGGGTTATGTCTTCACATCCCAGACCGACACCGAAGTTATCGCTCACCTGGTGCAGCGTGAACTGAAGAGCACTGACTCCCTGCTGTCTGCGGTCATGGCCGCCCGCTCTCTGTTGCACGGTGCTTACGGCATGGTGGTGATCGACCGTACTCAGCCAGAACGTATGATCGTCGCCCGCTCCGGCAGCCCGCTGGTGATTGGTTTTGGTATCGGTGAGCACTTCGTCGCCTCCGATCAGCTGGCCCTGCTGCCGGTAACACGCAAATTCGCCTTTCTTGAAGAAGGTGACGTTGCCGAAATCACCCGTCTGGAAGTCAACGTGTTTGATGAACAGAACCAGCCGGTAGAACGCACCCCGCAGGAAAGTACCGTCGAGCACGACGCCGGCGATAAAGGCGAATTCCGCCATTACATGCTGAAAGAAATTTACGAGCAGCCACAGGCCATCATCAACACCCTGGAAGGCCGCCTGTTTAATGGCCAGCTCAACCTGGAAGTGCTGGGCGATCTGTCCGATATCGATCAGGTGCAGATCATTGCCTGCGGTACCAGTTATCACGCCGGCATGACCGCCCGTTACTGGATTGAAGATATTGCCGGTGTTGCCTGTAATGTCGAAATTGCCTCGGAATTCCGTTATCGCCGCTCGGTCGTGCGCCCCAACAGCCTGCTGGTGACCATTTCCCAGAGCGGTGAAACCGCCGATACCCTGGCCGCTCTGCGTCTGGCCAAGGAGCTGGGTTTCAGCCGCTCACTGACCATCTGTAACGTACCCGGCTCATCACTGGTACGCGAATCCGATATGGCGCTGATGACCCGCGCCGGTGCCGAAATCGGCGTAGCCTCCACCAAAGCCTTCACCACTCAGCTGGTTGCCCTGCTGTTGCTCACTGCCGCGCTGGGTAAAGGCAAAGGTATGGACAGCAAACAGGAAAAACGCATTGCCGATGCGCTGACACAACTGCCAGCCGTTATTGAAAAAGCACTGAAAATGAACGACGCCATCGAAACCCTGGCGGAATATTTTGCAGAAAAAAATCACGCGCTGTTTTTAGGCCGTGGGGATCAGTATCCGATTGCCATGGAAGGTGCGCTGAAGTTAAAAGAAATTTCCTACATTCATGCTGAAGCCTACGCCGCCGGCGAACTGAAGCATGGACCACTGGCACTGATCGACGCTGAAATGCCGATTGTGGTTGTCGCACCACAGAATGATCTGGTGGAAAAATTAAAATCCAATATTGAAGAAGTGCGCGCCCGTGGCGGTGAGCTTTATATCTTCGCCGATGAAAAAGCCGATATCCGCGCCGAAGAAAATATGCAGGTCATGGATGTACCGCACTGCGCCGACATCACAGCACCAATACTTTACACACTGCCGCTGCAGCTGCTGAGCTATCACGTGGCGATTATTAAAGGTACCGACGTGGATCAGCCGCGGAATCTGGCGAAGTCGGTGACGGTGGAGTAATATTCAAGTAATAAATATTGAGAGGTGTAGTATCGAAATAAAGTTGGTAACTAACTAATAAAGTTGGTAACTAAGAAAAAAAGTTGGTAACTAAGAACACCTGTGGCAAAGTCATCCTAACTCCACAGGTGCTCATGGAATGACCAATTCAAAGCTGGACAAGCGCACGCTCAATTGGATCAAGCAAGGTCGTGGCTCCGGAAGCGGACCAGACTACTTGCCTTGGCTTACAGTTAGAGACGTCCCTTCCGAAGGGCGCGTTCATCGGGTGTTGGGTCACCTGACGCGGCGCACCCATCACCTGCTCTCCGATTTAGAGTTCTCCACATTTCTCTTGCTTGAATGGAATCCCTGCGTTCGGGACATTCGGGAACAGTTTCCTTTGGATGTTGAAGAGACGCTTGGTATCGCCGAAGAACTCGGTATTCGTCATCCTTCTGTATCGGGTCAGATCCAGGTCATGTCGTCTGACTTTCTGGTCGATATTCAGCCGTCTTCAATGGGCCCGGTAAGAAAGCTGGCGATCCAGGTCAAGCCGCTTGAGTCTTTGACGAATCCAAGGACACTCGAGAAACTGCGAATAGAACAGAGGTATTGGCAACAAAAAGGGATTGAGTGGAGCCTGGTTACCGAGAGACAGTTACCAGCTGCATTTGTCAGGAATCTCGCTTTCTTACATCCTGCAGCAAATCTGACTGAATCTCTGGATGTATTACTCGCGGCGATTCCTGTTTTGAATAACTACCTATCTTCACACCCGACAACCCGGCTTCCTGACGTCGCTATGTTGATTGATCAGAAATATTCCCTTGAAGCTGGATCGTCGTTGGCACGCCTTCGTGCTCTCTGCGCACTCCGTGTACTTCGCTTTGATATGCACACTCCATGGGAGTCGCTCTGCGCGGGTGATATCTCAGTGCCTCGGAAAGCGTCTGCCATTGAACATCTGAGGTACAGCTATGCTGAGAATCAATGATGTCATCCAGTACGAGGACCATCGTTACAGGGTGCTGGATTTTTCGGCTCCTCATCTAATCTGGATAAATCTGGATTCTGAGAAGGCATTTCCTGAAGTTATCCGAATAGCTGAAATTGAAGAGCTGGTCCACGAAGAAAAGCTCAAATTAATGAGCGACCCCTACGCTTACCTTTTCAATGAACAGGTTATTGAAGGCAGTAAGGCTCAGGTCATTCGGGATGAAAGGATGTCGCTCATTGCTCCACTGCTGCCTCGCTCTGGTCTCTATTTTCGAATGGAGCGGGGGAAACTGGTTCAAGAGCGATGTGACGAGACTGGATGCCCGAAAAAAACGCTATATAAATTGCTCCGTCAATACTGGCAGCGGGGCTGTGTGCCGAATGCTCTCTTGCCCGATTACCGAAACTCTGGAGGCAAAGGGCAACGCAAAGAATCGACCAAAAAGCTGGGACGGCCCCGGTCTATATCACCAGGTACGGGGTTCGCTGTTGATGCTGCTGTTGAGCGCATGTTTCGTATCGTCATTGACCGGCATTACTCGAATGACAAGGGCGTTTCATTGCCATACGTACATCGACGGTTCTGCGACATGTTTCAGTTGACCAGGCCAGATGTTGCATCCTCAGATTATCCTTCCCTTGCACAGCTTCGGTATTTCTGGGAACGAGAATACTCAAAGCCCGAAAGAGTCCGCTTGAAAGCAAACAAAATTACCTACCAGAAAGACCTGAGGCCTTTGATCGGTACGGCGACTGCAGGTGTTTCAGGGCCGGGCAGCCGCTACGAGATTGATGCGACCATTGCGGATGTGTATCTGCTGTCTGCTGATCGGCAGCGAATTATCGGTCGGCCGACTCTTTATGTTGTCGTGGATGTGTTCAGCCGGATGGTTGCAGGCTTTTACATCGGCCTTGAATCACCCTCGTATGTTACGGCGCTGCAAGCGCTGAATCTCGCGATGACCAATAAAGTCGAGCTATGTCATAGCTATGACTTTGAAATCCAGCCAGAGGACTGGCCGACGGTTGGTATCCCGGATGCGTTGTTGGCAGACCGGGGGGAATTATTGGGTCATCAAATCGAATCACTGGAGAATGCATTTGGTGTGCGCATTGAGAACACCCGTCCCTATGGCGGTGATGCGAAAGGCATCGTTGAACGGTATTTCCGAACCTTACAGGCTGATTTCAAACCGTTTGCGCCAGGTGTCGTAACGGCCACCACGGTGAAAAAGCGCGGTGGTAAAGACTATCGTCTGGATGCAACGCTAACATTACGTGAATTCAGCAAGGTCATTGTCGGGGCGATTCTGCGCAGGAATCTGAATGCAGTACTTGATAAATACGATCGTTCAGCGGACATGCCTGATGATCTTGTTCCTACCCCAATTGAGATTTGGAGGTGGGGGATTCGCAATCGCAGCGGACGTTTGCGAAATGTCCCATCAGATCTGATTCGAATCGCCCTTCTGCCTCGTCAGAAAGTTACGGTCTCAAATCTGGGGATTAACTGCTTCGGAGAATATTACACCTCACCAGAGCTACTGAAGTCTGGCTGGTTGCACCGGGATTCCTCTTTGGGGCGTGTGAAACTGGAAGCGGCTTACGATCCTGCAGATGCAGGCCAAGTCTATCTGTTCCCTGAAAAAAGATCATCAGAATACTGGGTTTGTTCGCTGTCTGATCGCTCTCGTCAGTTCAGGGGGAGAACTATGTGGGAGTTGTGGGCAAGTAAACAGAAACAACGTAAAGCGGTAGCCAAAGCCAAAGTGGACGACGAGGTCAGCAAGAGAAAGCTGGAGAACATGATTGAAGAAACTATCAAAAATGCGGTTAGGTCTGCTCCTCGGGATAAAACTGCCAGCAAAGATGAGCAAGTCCGCGGTATTAAACATAATCGTATTCATGAACGTGATCAGGAGCGCCAGAAGCTGAAACCCCAGTCTGATCATGGCTTGAAACAGAAAGCCGATGTTACCTATTTACACGATAAGCCAGAAGACGGTGGTTTTCCGGATTTTCTCGATGACCTGTTTGGAGATGATGAATGACGTTACCTCCCGGAATGGTTGAGGCAAGATATGTTGATACTGGACTGGCGGCATACGCAGGCAATCCATTTATCGAAGCACTCCCTCCGCTACTTGAGCGTAAAAACTTGAGGCAAGCGCTTGGTGGAAATATCGAGCGCAGCGATATGGATATTTATCTGGATGGCCATGTCCGTATTCATGCCATATCCCAGCTATTGGACCGTTTTTTTCAGCCACTCGCTCGGCACATTGACCTGGAGTCAAAGTTGTCTGTCATGCTACGTCAGGGGTACATAGGCCGTAACCTGGCCAATGGCAATCATGCTGCCCATATCCAGAATGGCTACGAACGCATCATGACTGGGGATCTCACTTCATTTCGATTTGATCACGTGGAGTCTACCGCAAAGAGTCTGGCGTTTATCGGCTGTTCGGGCTCCGGAAAAACCAGCTCTCTGAATCGCATTCTGAATACTTACCCTCAACTGATTTACCATCCTCAACACAATTTCACTCAGATTGTTTTTCTGAAAATTGACTGCCCCCATGATGGCTCCCTCAAGAATCTTTGCCATAACTTCTTTCGGGAGATCGATGCCCGGTTGGGAACCAACTACGTTCGACGCTACGTCGAAAAGCGCCATGGTGTAGAGACACTGATTGCCCTGATGTCTCAGGTCGCCAATACCCATGCGATTGGTTTGCTGGTCATTGATGAAATACAGCATTTGAGCCTGAGAGCATCCGGCGGGGCGGAGAAAATGCTTAATTTTTTCGTCACTCTGGTGAACGAAATTTCTGTCCCCGTCGTGATGGTTGGTACGCCCAAAGCTCGCCCTATTTTTGAAATGGATTTGCGCTCGGCACGGCGTGGTGCAGGGTTTGGTTCCATTCTTTGGGAACCACTGACCAGGCCTGATACTGGCGTGGATATCAATCGATCTGAGTGGGGAGCGTTTACCAACAAGCTTTGGCAATATCAGTGGCTGACCAAAGCATCGGATGCCATCTCAGAAGAGCTCAGAGACCTGTGGTTCGATCTCTCTCAGGGAATCATGGATGTGGTGATCAAGCTGTTTGTTTTGTCCCAAATCCGTGCCGTCGTGAATGGAACGGAGCGAATCACCCCGGCAATTATGAAGTCAGTTTATCAGGACGAGTTAAAACCCATTCACCCTATGATTGATGCCCTTCGCTCCAGAGATCCGAATAAAATAGCACGTTATTCCGATCTGACGGTCCCGGCCGTAGATCAGAAGATTCTGGAACTCAGCAATTTATTGGACTCAGTCAAAGATAAAATCTCTGCAGCGACAAAATTCGCCGGTAATGAACAGGCCATCAGGTTATTTAACATGCTCGTTGCTATGGGATATGAGTCAGACCTGCTCGAACCTCTGGTGCTTCGTGCATTTGAAGAGCACCCAAAACTGATGATTCGGGACCTGATGCCCATCATTCATGGGTGGTATCAGTCAGAAAGCTCTGCCACCACATCGTCAGCCCCTAAAAGTCAGGCAAAGCGCATCAAACAGGCAGACTGGCATACCCTTGATTCTGACGATTTACGGTTTATGCACTCTCAGGCAGCCAACGAAGATGAACTTTATGGCGCGCTTGCAGATGCCGGGCTGATGTTTGATACAGACAGCTGGCTGGCTCAATGTAATCAGGAGTAGCCATGCTGAATTTTCCGGTCCCATACCCGAATGAGCTGATTTACAGCACTATTGCCAGAGCCGGAATTCGTCATGGTTTAACCAGTCCAAAACAGCTGCTGAACGAAGTTTTTGAGGGTAACCGCCGGGTTATTGCAACGCTGGATTTACCTAATCATTTGTCTTCCGTGCTGCAACAGTTACCGGAGCATTTTTCGCTCGAAACCTTGGCGTATCGTCATACGCTGTTCCCGCTTTACAGCCCATTCGTCCCGGAGGATCGTCGGCAGAGATGTCTGCAATGGATGGCTGAACAGTCTCAGGGGGCTGTTCATCTCGCGATGGGCGTCGCTGCCTCCATCGTCAAAACACCGGGGCATATACGCTATTGCCCAGCATGCCTTCTGCAGCAACGGCAGCAATACGGTGAGTATTTCTGGGAGCGATCCTGGCAAGCACCGGGAATGACATGCTGCCCTCTGCATGGCGTGTTGTTGAACAGCAATTTCGTCAGACCACAGAAAGAGCGCCACCAATTCTGGCCAGCGACACCGGACACGTGTCCGATGTTTCCCCAAAAATCCGCGCCTGACAAAGACCGAATGATCGCTGAAAAAGTAGCTGAGATACTGATCCTGAAGCCTGACAGGTCTCCATCCTTTTATCAGTGGACAAGTTACTACCGAGCTTTAGCAGAACGGTTTGGTCTGTTAAGAGGGACGCACCAGATTGATCATGCAGAGGTCTCGCATCGAATCGAAACCTATTGGTCGCCGTCCTTCCTCCGCTCGATCGGATTGACGGTTAATACCGATGAGGATGGCTGGCTGAGGGGCATTTTCCGAAGCCATCGTAAGGTCTTCAGCTACTTGCAACACCTGGTTGTCCGGGGCGCGCTATATGAAGGGGACTGGAAAGTTTCAGACATTCTGGATGAGGTTCGCTCGTTGCCGGAGAGGAGCGTAGTGAAACAGGCAATCAGAGAGGGCGCTCCTCATGAAATGATCCTCAACAGCGACCAGCAACAGTGGCTTCAGCTGTTGGTGTCATACGGACCCAAAGCTGCGAGGCAGGGCAATCCAGCACTCTATGCCAGGCTGTATCGATCAGAATACTGCTGGCTGATGGGAGTTAATCAGGCCCTCAAACGACCACGGTTGCAACAAAGCACAGACCGGATCAACTGGGAGAGGCGGGATGATAGTCACTATCAACAACTACAGGAAATCGTCTCTTTTGTAACTAGCCAGAACACGGGGCCACGACGTTCAAAAAGCTTCTGGCTAAAACAGATGAAGCACCAGCCATCGGTAGAGAAAAACCTCCATCGATTGCCCCGGACTAACTCCTTTCTTCACCAGCTAGCCGAGTCTGTTGACGCCCATCAAATAAGGAGATTGCAGAACGAATCTAACCAACTAAGACAAACATTCGACCGTCCACCCCGGTGGCGACTTTTGCGGGACGCAGGCCTGAGTGAAGAGCGGCTGACCTCAGCTGCCAGAATATATTTGGAATCACTGATAAGAGAGCAGGATGAGCAAAGGAATTCCGAAGATCAAAGGAATCAGGGATAACAGCCTGATCAAGGCCATTGGCAACATTTACAGGCCGATTGACGGCAAAGACTGGAAAATCAATATCCAGCTTGAGCCTGAGCAAGGCAAACAATCACTTAAGATTTCCCAACTTCCTCTGTTGGCTCGACGACGCATGCTGAATGCCACAGAGCCCCCAGTTCTTGGTGGATACAAGCTGGAATGCGTGATGGCTAACGACCTCTGGGAGGCGGTTAGAATTGGAGATTGCCCTCTAGCTGGTATGTCTCAGCGACAGGATCGCGAGCAGTGGTGTTTTCGATTTGAACATGAGGGAACTAAGTTTTACCTGCCCCAACTGGAACTGGCCAGAGCCCTGTTTTTGTACGAGCCCTACCTGTGCCGGATGGCGATGCATCCAGGTAGCCTGACTGAAGAGTTTGATATCCAAGTGCTGGATCAGCCAAATGAGATTCAAATTAACCTCTTGCCCAGCTGCACACTCCCGAAATTTGTACGTGGTGATCATGAGCTGAGAAGGGCATTGGCCTCGGTTATTCTCGATCCTGACATCAGGCGGTCATTTGAATCCATCTCGAAATTCCAGATGGAAGACGGAGAAAATATTGGTCGTTATCGGGTGTGGCCATTCAGGTTTACACCTCCTCCTCTAAACTCGGTTCGTCTTGGCGTTCGGGGCCAGTTCGACAAGAAAACGTCGACCATGTTTGTGTTTGAAATTTATGGTTTGGAAGGCCTGCAAACCAATCACCCTGGCAAAGTTCACTTCTACGATCCGGAATTTGCGCGTTCGATTTCTCAGGGCAAAGGTACAGCAACTGAAGCAACAGCTTTCGGGCAGGAAGACTTCGAAATTGACGATGATGAGTTACCGGAAGCTTCTGGGGCTCAGGAACTGGTATTGGACAGCCCAAAAGTCGTCCGGACGTACCAAAATCCGGCGCATACTTCGCGTAACGGCAAGGACAAAAAGCGATCATCCGGAGGGAAAAAGGAAGATGCCTCTGATGAAGAACCCGTCGACATCATCACTGACGTGAGTACTGATGAAGGTAGCAGAATTGGTCAACTGCAAGCTGCCGGAATTGATGGAATGGATGACCAAAGTGATGATGCAAAAAACTACGCGGGGCGATTTCAGGCATTTGATGCCATGGTGAAGGCGCTTGAGTCCAATGGTTGTAAAAAGACGTCCTCACAGATCCGCAAGCTTCCTGAACTCAAAGGTCGTTCAAAATACCTGCTGGCTGACGGCAATCCACGGTGCTGGTCGATCCAAACACTTTCTTCTGGTAACTCCCGGTTTACTTTGATGGAGGTAGACACCCAAGGCAACGCCAGTCGTCTTTCAACATTACTGGTAAGGCATCCGCAGGAAGCTTTCGACTGGCCGGAAATTTACGATCAGTTAGCGAAAAGAATCGTGAAAGAGTCGCTTAAGTGGCCGACAAAATACCTTGATTCACTCTTTCCCAACGATGAAGTGCAAAGAATCATTCATCCCACAAGTTCACCTGAAAACAAAGACCTTCTGGACTCTGGTTCGATTGCAAAATGGGCCGCACGCGTACTGTCCAAAATACAGTAGGCACATATATGCAAAATAAATAATTGACTCATGCGTTAAGAATGAGCTACCGTAACCACACTGAAAAGTCATAGAGAGATATTAGTGATTTTTTAGTAAGGATTCGACATGCAAGTCGATGAAAAAGAAGAGTCCGGCAGCAAGCGCCAACTTGCTACCGGATTTGAATTCACAATGCGACGCCAATCACACAGGAGACTCAATGACCCAAGAATATCAGAACTACTCACTTTCTCAACACATCACCTTGCCTGCCGGGCATAGTCTGAGGCTCATCAAAAGCTACTCAAAAGGCTCGTGGCAAGAAGACGACTACCAAGAGTTTCATGAATTCGACCAGAACAATGAGCCAGTTGCTCATTATCTTTACTGGGAATGCACGTCTATAAAACCGCCATTCAGAACTACAACGGGCTACCGCAAGAGCGATCTTGCCGGAAAGACACTGGAGGAAGGTCGATGCTGATGGCGAGCGGTCTGCAAAGCCGCCCTGCCGAACTGTCAGTAACGTCCACTACCCGGGAGAAATTTGTGTTCCCAACACCAGACAAGCTTGCCCATGGCACTCAAGTGGCGTTTTGCTCTAAAAAGAGAATCTTGAGTTTGTTCAACAAGTACACAAGTCATACCCAGAAAAATCTGACCAAACCAGTAAAAGAATGGTTTGCCTCAGAAGCATTGCGTCTGGGGTGGGCCGATGCCATCGAGACCCCAGCCGATCAGGCAGGTACAGATGAAGGAATCACGCTGCTGGCTCCCAACAATGAATTGACCAGAAAGCGGCGCACACTCGACGTAGCGTCGCGCCGCTACTGCATCAAGGCGGGTAACGATGAGAACGGCAGCAGGTGGTCTGTATGAATAAAACCATCCAACTCGGAGACGTGGCCGATATCCGTATCGGCTACACCTTCCGTGAAAAGATCGAAGAAGTGAAACCCGAGCTTGGTAACGCTCGGGTTGCCCAGATCAAAGAGCTGCGCAAACTGTGGGACGATACTGGTAGCCGCCTGGTGAGTGCGACGGATTTCCCCGCCTTTCAGTGGCAGGGGAAATCCAGTCAGTTTGCCGAGCCAGATTGTGTTCTGCTGCCGTCCCGAGGCGAATTTCTGAGAGCCTTCTACTGGCCCGCCGTTTCAGACGAAGTAGAAGAGTTACCCGTCGTGGCAAGCAGCCAGTTGTTGGTTATACGCTCGAAGGATGATCGCGTATTAACCGAGTTTATTGGTTGGTCGCTTAACCAGACTGCGGCGCAAAATTTTCTGCGTATGGGCAGTGCTGGCTCCAGTATGCCGATGCTGAAGAAAAGGGATCTGGTCGAGTTGCCTCTGCCAATCCCCAGCCTGGAAACCCAACACAAAATCCTGCAGCTGAACCGCTTGTGGGAACAGGAACAACAGCTGACTCAAGCCTTGTTGAAAAATCGTGAAGCCATGCTGCAAGGCATGTATCAGCAACTGCTGAAGGAGAAAAATTGACTATGAGCACCATCGACCAGATCAGCCAGGACGCCATCAACAAAGCCCTGTGGAACGCCTGCGATACCTTCCGAGGTACCATCAGCGCCGATACCTACAAAGACTTTATCCTCACCATGCTGTTCCTCAAGTACATCTCTGACGTCTGGCAGGATCACTACGACGGCTACAAAGCCGAGTACGGTGATGAGCCAGAGCTGATCGACGAGATGATGAAGAACGAGCGCTTTGTACTGCCGAAAGAAGCCAGCTTCTATGTTCTGTATGAGCGTCGTCACGAACCGGGGAACGGTGAACGCATAGACCAGGCACTGCACGCCATTGAAGAAGCCAACGGCACCAAGCTGAAAGACGCCGGCAAGAGCGTGTTCCAGGACATTTCCTTCAACACCGACCGCCTGGGTGAAGAGAAGCAGAAGAACACCATCCTGCGTCACCTGATGGAAGACTTCGCCAAAGACGACCTCAACCTCAAGCCAAGCCGTGTCGGCACACTGGACGTCATTGGTAACGCCTACGAATACCTGATCAAAAACTTCGCCGCTTCAGGTGGCCAGAAAGCCGGTGAGTTCTACACCCCGCCAGAAGTCAGCGATCTGATCGCCGAGCTGTTAGACCCGCAACCAGGTGACAGCATCTGCGACCCCGCTTGCGGCTCCGGCTCACTGTTAATGAAGTGTGGCCGCAAAGTCGTAGCCAACCACGGCAGTAAGCAATACGCCCTGTATGGGCAAGAAGCCATTGGCTCCACCTGGTCGCTGGCAAAAATGAACATGTTTCTGCACGGTGAAGACAACCACAAGATTGAATGGGGCGACACCATCCGCAACCCCAAACTGCTGGATAAAAACGGCGACCTGATGCTGTTCGACATTGTTACTGCCAACCCACCATTCAGCCTGGATAAATGGGGCCACGACGAAGCCGAACACGACAAGTTCAGCCGCTTCCGTCGTGGTGTGCCGCCGAAAACCAAAGGTGACTACGCCTTTATCCTGCACATGATCGAGACACTAAAGCCCGGCTCTTCGTCAAAGAAAGGTGGCCGCATGGGCGTGGTGGTGCCCCACGGCGTGCTGTTCCGAGGCTCCAGCGAGGGCAAGATCCGCAAGCAGCTGATCGAGGAGAACCTGCTGGATGCCGTGATCGGCCTGCCGGAGAAGCTCTTTTTCGGCACCGGCATCCCGGCGGCGATCCTGGTGTTCCGCCAGGACAAGACCGACGAAAACGTGCTCTTTATCGACGCCAGCCGCGAGTTCCAGGCGGGTAAGAACCAGAATGCGCTCTCCGAGGAGAATATTCGCAAGATCGTCGAGACCTACACCAACCGCGCCGATGTGGACAAATACGCGCACCTGGCCACGCCGGAGGAAATCGCCGAGAACGACTTCAACCTGAATATCCCCCGCTATGTGGATACCTTCGAGGAAGAGGAGGAGATCGACCTGATGGCGGTACGGGCCGAGCGCAAGCAGCTCAAGGAGAAGCTGGTGTCGTTGGAGCTGGAGATGGATGGCTATCTGAAGGAGCTGGGTTATGGCGGATGAATCGCTGCCGGTAGTAAAGCTCGGAGATGTTCTTCCAGCGTCTTATAAAAATGGAATTTACAAAAGCGCGGATTTTTACGGAGAAGGAGTGCCCGTACTTAGAATTAACGATTTTGATAATCAAGGTTTATTGGTTAATGAAAATCTCCAAAAGGTCAGGCTTACTGATTCAGAAGTTGAATCCTATAGCCTGAAATTTGATGATATTATTGTTAATCGGGTAAATAGCCTGACTCATATTGGGAAGTCAATACTCTGGAAAGGACCTGAAAATGGTTCGGTTGTGTATGAATCAAATATGATGCGGATAGAAGCTGATCGATCTTCGGTTCTTCCAGAGTACCTGATTCGAATTTTGCATTCGTATACTGCAAGAACACATTTTAGAAAAGTTGCGAAGCGCGCCGTCGCGCAGTGTAGTGTGAGCCAACAGGATGTTAAGTCCTTGACTTTTCCGCTTCCCCCGTTAGCGGAACAACAAAAAATCGCCAAAATTCTCTCCACCTGGGATGAAGCCATTGCCACCACGGAGCAGCTTCTGGCCAACAGCGAGCAGCAGAAAAAAGCCCTGATGCAGCAGTTGCTGACGGGGAAGAAGCGGTTGCCTGGTTTTGAGGGTGAATGGCAAAGCCACGTTCTTGGTGATTTGGGGTCCACTTACCCTGGGCTAGCTGGTAAGAATAAAGAAGACTTTGGTGATGGAAAACCATACATTAGCTACAGGAAGGTTTTTTCTGGTTTGTCAATCAATACTGATATTTTTGATAGGGTTCGAATCGAAAGAGGTGAGCGCCAACACAGGGTAAAATACGGTGATGTTTTGTTCACAACGTCTTCCGAAGTTCCGGAGGAAGTGGGAATGACTTCCGTTTTCTTGGGAGATATGGATGAGCTATATCTGAATTCTTTTTGTTTTGGATTCCGCCTCCATGATTTTGAGGTACTTCTTCCCGAATTTGCAAAGTTCAAGTTACGTGAGTGGACAGTAAGAAAGATTATCGCTCGAATGGCTCAGGGGGCAACAAGATACAATCTTTCTAAAAAGCAGTTGCTTACATTGCGCCTCCAGTTGCCAGGATTGGCGGAACAACGGGTCATTGCTCGGGTGCTTGACTTACAGGAAGAGGAGCTGGACTTGATACGCAGAGATGTTGAGCGTCTGAAAGCGGAAAAGAAAGCCCTGATGCAACAACTCCTCACCGGAAAACGCCGCGTCAAGGTCGACGAGGCCGAACGAGCCACAGCCTGAGGCGTATCATGACCAGGGATGGGAGGGTATTTTGTCACGGAAGCTAGCTCCCAACACCAGTGAACGTTACGCCGCCCATGTTCCGGCCGGGGCCCCGCTAAACCTGGCGCTTCTCTTGCCGGCGGCGGGCGTTGGTCGGGGCGTTGGTGCCGGTTGGAGGCCGGGTTGGGAAATCGGGTCTCAGCCCATTCCCTCGCGGGGCGGCGGCCACTTGCGTTTGCTGGCCGGGATTCGTTATATTGTCGGTAACACAGCCACCACGCTTAGTGCCCTCCTTGGGGGTGTCGCGCAACCTTGGTGGCTTTTTTATGTCCGCCGTTTACCGGACGGCGCGCCAGGGGCTGCCCGATGCTGAAGCCCTATACCAAGCTCCCTCTTTCGTTTGCTGAGCAGTTGCAACTTCTGGAATCCAGGGGGCTTAACATCCCCGACCAGACGCTGGCACTTGGTCATCTGAGTTCGATCAGCTATTACCGCCTGAGCGCTTACTGGTACCCGTTTCTGCAGCGGGACACGAACGGACGGGTGACCGGCGTGTTCGAGCCTGGTACGGACTTCGACCAGGTCGTGCGGCTGTATGAGTTTGACCGTCACCTGCGGCTTTTGGTGATGGATGCCATCGAGCGGATTGAAGTGCATATCCGTACCCTGGTGACCTATCATCTCGGCCATCGGTATGGGGCGTTCGGGCATACCAATTCCGCCAATTTCCACCCTGGATTCAATCACGCTGTCTGGCTTGCGAAGCTGGAATCCGAAGCCCACCAATCCAAAGACGTGTTCGTCGAGCACTTCAAACGTAACTATACCGGTTTTCCAACTCTGCCGATCTGGATGTCCACCGAGGTCATGTCTCTGGGGTCATTGTCGTTCTGTTACACCGGCCTGAAAAACCCGGATAAGCGACAGATCGCGGACCAGCTCGACATTCATCACAAAAGGCTGAAAGACTGGCTCCATACCCTGACTTACATCCGCAACCTGTGCGCCCATCACGGCCGTCTTTGGAACCGGGAGTTGGCAATCAAACCGGAGAGAGTGCGCGAATCAGAGTGGAATCCGCCGATAACGCCCCGTCATGACAGGCTCTTTTACGCTCTGCTGATTCTGCGGGTGTTGCTGCGAAGTAATCACAATGGCGACACTTGGGCGGGGTCTTGTAATGAGTTGCTGGAGACTCTGGCAAGCGAACAAAGATACCGGGTTGCAATGGGCCTCCCCGCCGACTGGAAGGCTCATCCGTTATGGGCATGACATGGATCGAAAATTCGGGGAAGGGGAATAATAAGTGAAAGGCGATACCCCCAACACCAGCGAGC